>JBJTTC010000001.1:0-24308 GCA_046079965.1 Sediminibacterium sp.
GAAGAATTGGCTGCCATTCAATTTGCTGCTGCCTCTTTTCAGACAGGCAAAAGATTGAGTAAAATTGGTCGGCCCACCAAAAAAGAAAGAAGAGAATTGGGTGATTTTTTTGATGGTAGCCAACAATCGGAGGAATAATTAAAAGGGCGCCTTCAACCACTTAACAATCTGTTATGCTGCACATTGACATTCTCACCGTTGTTCCTGAATTACTGGAAGGGCCATTTGGTCATAGTATCATGAAGAGGGCAAGTGAAAAAGGTTTGTTGTCTGTTCAGACTCACAACCTTCGGCAGTGGGCTATCAACAAACACATGCAGGTTGATGATTATCAGTTTGGCGGGGGAGCAGGAATGGTTATTATGTGTGAACCCCTTGCCAATGCCATTGAAAGCTTACAAGCGTCCGGAGGTCAGTATGATGAAATCATTTATTTCACGCCTGATGGAAACACCTTTAACCAATCCATTGCCAACCGGCTCTCTCTGAAAGGCAGATTGTTATTCATTTGTGGGCATTATAAGGGCATAGATGAAAGAATTAGACAGCAGTACGTTACCCTAGAAATTTCTATCGGCGATTATGTATTGAGCGGAGGTGAGTTGGCAGCTGCCGTGGTAACCGATAGCATCGGCAGACTGATTCCCGGTGTTTTGAACGATGAGACCTCTGCCCTCTTTGATTCTTTTCAGGATAATTTGCTGGCACCCCCGGTTTATACCCGACCAGCTGATTTCAGGGGGATGAAAGTACCCGATGTGCTTTTAAGCGGTGACCCAAAACGCGTGGAAGATTGGAGATATGAAGAGGCGCTGCGCAGAACAAAGGAACGGCGGCCCGATTTATTGGGAGATGACCCTGCGTAATTTCAATTTTTGGATGAACGGTAGATGAATTATTAGTGGGCGCAGCAAAAAACACTCACCTTTGCACCAATTTTAACTGACTGCCTGAAATGTTGCGAGGTTTTTTATTTGTTGTTTTTCTTATATCGCTTGATCAATTGAACGCACAGGCGCTGGATGCGCAGGTTATTCAGGAGAGATTTCGATTGCTGGTAACCAAAAGCGAGACTCCGATTCAAATAGATGGCAACTTTCATGAAGCTGTTTGGAAGAAAACACCGGCAGCCGATTCATTCTACCTCAAATACCCTACCGATGTAGGTAAGCCAAAAAAGAGAACCACTATTCAGGTATGCTATGACAACCGCTTCATCTACTTTGCAATTACTGCATACGATAGCGGTAAGGCCCTGATCCAAAGCCTGAAACGCGATATCGGGCATGATGGAAATGATGCAGTAGGTATCACCCTGGATCCGGCCAACGAAAAAACGAATGGATTCTTCTTTACCATCAATGCCTACAATGCACAAAGCGAAGACCTGTTGAAAATCGGTGATGAAATGCCCACCTGGAGTTGGGACAACAAATGGTTTTCTGCTACGCGACGTTTTGAAGATAGATGGACTGCCGAAATAGCTATTCCATTCAAAACACTTCGTTATGCAGCAGATAAGTTGATATGGGGTATCAATTTTGTTCGAAGTGATGCCAAATCGAATGAATACTCTACATGGACGCCCGTTCCGGTTAATTTCAAATCCATGAATATGGGTTTCACCGGCGCACTCGTTTGGAAAGAGCCGCCACCGCCAGCAGGTACCAACTGGGTATTCCTTCCCTACCTAACCGGAGGAACTTCGCAGGACAAGGAAAACAATGTTCCCGCCAAAGGAACTTTCAATGGCGGATTTGATGGAAAGCTGGCATTGACCTCAGCATTGAACCTGGATGTTACTGTGAACCCTGATTTCTCTCAGATTGAAGTTGACCAACAGGTTACCAATCTCACCCGCTTTAATATTTTTCTTCCGGAGAGACGCACTTTCTTTCTCGAGAATGATGATCTCTTTTCCGATTATGGTATTCCTCCCATTCGCCCCTTTTATTCCCGAAGAATTGGTTTAGACCCTGATGGGAACCGAATCCCAATCATCGGAGGCGCAAGGGTAACAGGAAATATTACACCCAGTACCCGTATTGGTTTCATGAATATGCAAACAGGGGTAAAAGGCAACTATCGGCCGGAAAATTATATGGCGGCCAGCGTTAGCAAACGCCTGCTGAAACGATCGGTAGTAAGGGGTTATTTTCTGAATAGAGAAAATTTCATTTCTGCCGGAGAAAAACAATTGAATCCCCTGAGTGCCTTCGGTCGCAATGCCGGCATGGATTTTAACTTCATCAATAACAATGGCGAATGGAGTGTTTGGGGCGCATACAACCACTCCTTCAAGAAAAATATCACATCAGACAACCAGTATTTTAATGGGGGCTTTCAATACAATCGCAGGAAGTTTTCTATCGTTCATGATATGGGAAAAGTCGGCACGAATTATTATACCGATATGGGATTTGTTGCACGAATCGAAAACTACGATGCTGATCGTGACACTACCATTCGACTGGGCTTCAGACAACTCTACAACAACATCACGTATCGAATTTTCCCTGAGAACAAAAAGGTTGTGCAGCATGTGATGCAACTCACTACTTTCATCGTTGTTAATCCCAACAATTCCCACAACGAAACCAACCTGGAAGCTAAATACGATATTACTTTCAGAAATGCGAGTGGTCTTTCTTTTACTACTTCACATAACAGAGTGGACTTACTCTTTCCAACTGCTTTTACGTCCGGAAAGCCCATACCCGCTACCAGATATGATTTCCAACAATTTGAAGTTGGGTACCAAAGCGATTATAGAAAACCCGTCAACTATTCACTGCGGGCAGCGGGTGGTGAATTTTACAACGGACATTACAATAGCTTCAGGGCAACCCTGGGTATCCGGCACCAGCCACATGTGAACATTGCACTTCAAGCTGAATACAATAAAATTCAATTGCCCGGTGACTATGGTAGCACTGAATTGATTTTACTGGCACCAAGATTTGAAATCAATTTCAATACCCAGTTGTTTTGGACTACTTTCATCCAATACAATACACAACGAAACAATTTCAACATCAACTCCCGGCTTCAATATCGATTCCAGCCAATGAGTGATTTATTTGTTGTATATACAGACAATTACTTCATCTTACCAGTCTGGCAAAACCGAAACCGGGCAATTGTATTCAAGCTCAATTACTGGTTCAATTGATCTGTTTTTCCTTTCCTGATACCAATGGCAGGTAATTGCCTTTCATTGATCAGCTTGTTCAAAGATGTCAGTTCAGAGGTCATCAGTTTTTTTAGCTTTTCCATTTCCATATCTGCTTGGCCGGCCAGTTCAGCAAACGCCTCTCTTGCCTGTTTGCTCGGTGCATTGTATCCACTGGCAGCTACTCCATAGAGTCCCGCAAGTTTATCATTGATGCGAATTGGAAAATTCAACACGTCTTGACCACTTTTCGATTTTGTCTGATAAAGCGCTTCCTCCACAGCAGTCAGTTGCTGTTGAATGGTATCGGCCATTTTTTTGATGTCTCGGGTGCCGGCAGTATCCATACGGGAAGTGAAATCACTGATTTGAGAACGCAGCATCCTGATGTCACGAATGGAATTTTGTACCTGGTTAAATTTGTCACGCACCTGTAAAAGAAATTCAACCTGAGCATCATAGTCGGCTTCTGTTAGTTGGTAATTCGGATTGGCTTTGATGACAAAGGGAGCCCAAATGGTATCCTTTCCAATTACAAACCTGGCACGGTAGTTCCCCGGTGCAGCTTTCACCGAACCAATACCTCCGTTCCACAATATCATTCCATCTGTTTTTTCTCCGGGCGGATAATTCATGTCCCAGATAAACTTATTCATCCCGCTATTATAATCCAACTGATCAGCAGGCTCTTTGGCATTGCGGCTGAAAGTTTTGATGGGCTTATTCTTCTTATCGTAAATGGTAATACGAATATTGGTGCTATCGACTCCCTGCTGCAAGTAATAATTGAAAACAACTCCTGCGGGAGGGTTTTCTCCCATATTAGGGGGTGTTGATCCCATGTTGCCTCCTCTTCCTCTGCGACCGCCACCCTCAGACCGGTAAGCTCCGTTCACCTGAAATACATGCCATTTTTTCTTTTGAATAGCACTATCATTTTGCTGAACTACACTTAAATCATCAATGACCCAAAAAGAACGTCCCTGCGTGGCAACTATTAAATCATTTTCTTTGATGGTGAGATCAGTTATGGGAACAACCGGTAGGTTTTGCTGGAATTTCTTCCAATTATTCCCATCATCATAGCTGATGTACATACCAAACTCGGTACCTGCATACAATAGTCCCTTGCGCACTTTGTCGGCACGCATGGCGCGGGTGAAATGCTGCGGTTGAATTCCCTGAACGATTTTCTTCCAGGTTTTGCCATAATCATAAGTGACAAAAATATAGGGGGCGTAATCGTCCAGTTTGTAACGGGTACCAATCAGATAAGCAGATCCTTTCACATAGGGATTCACTTCAATGCAATTCCACATCATCCACTTTCCCGCTTCAACAGGTGTAACATTTTCCCAATTTTTTCCTCCGTCTTTGCTCACGTGTACAAGGCCATCATCACTTCCTGTCCACAACAAGTCTTTTTCTAACGGAGATTCAGCAGCGGTGAAAATGGTACAATAGTATTCAACGGAAGTATTGTCTTTGGTAATAGGGCCACCACTGGATAATTGCTTTGATTTATCATTGGTAGTGAGGTCGGGGCTTATCATTTCCCAGCTTTGGCCTTCATTCTCCGTTACGAACAAATGGTTGCCACCTGCATAGAGTCTCTTGGGATTGTGGGGAGAGAAGAAGAAAGGGAAATTCCATTGAAAGCGGTACTTCAGCATATCTGCTCCTGAACCCATGGGGTTATCGGGCCAAACATTGATGGCACGGTTTTCCCCCGTCCGGTGGTCTAGTCTGGAGAGATATCCGCCATAGTTTCCTCCATATACCACCTCCGGATTCAATGGATCTGCCTGAACATAACCACTCTCAGAACCTGCCGTAACATCCCAATCCCGCTGTGAAATTCCGGGACCACTGCTTTTGCTTCGAATGCGAACAGTGGAGTTATCTTGTTGTGCCCCTAAAATGCGATAGGGATAGGCATTATCAGTGGAGACACGGTAAAACTGAGCAGTTGGCTGATTTTCGTAGGTACTCCAGTTGTTTCCGCCATCAAAAGAAACCTGGGCTCCGCCATCATCCGCCACAATCATTCGCTGACCATCCTGGGGATCAATCCACAAATCATGGTGGTCACCGTGGGGTGTATTCATTGATTGAAAGGTTCTGCCTCCATCTCTGCTGCGCATGAATTCTACATTGGGACAGTAAACCAGGTTTTCGTTGGCAGGATCTACAAACACTTTGGAATAGTACCAGGCACGCTGGCGAATGTTGTTGTCATTGCTGGTGAGTGACCAGGTTTCGCCAGCATCATTACTGACGAACAAACCACCCCCGGCATTTTCAATGATGGCAAATACCTTATCGGTATTGGAGGGCGCTACTGCTACCCCCACAATTCCCCAAACACCTTTCGGCAAGCCTTTTTTAGCAGTCAGGGGTCCCCAGGTTACTCCGCCATCTGTACTCTTGTACAACCCACTTCCGGGTCCGCCACTCTCCATGCTGTGAGGTCTTCTGATAACTTCCCACATTCCGGCATATAAAACCGCAGGGTTGCCGGGTTCCATCACAAGATCAGAACATCCTGTCTGTTCATTAACAAACAAGGTGCGTGTCCAGGTCTTGCCTCCGTCTGTGGTCTTGAATACTCCTCGCTCTGATGAAGGTCCGAACAAGTGACCCATCACGGCTACCCAGACTGTTTGTGGATCTTTGGGATGCACAATGATGCGAATGATGTGACGACCATCCTTGAGTCCGATATTTTTCCACGACTTTCCGGCATCATCACTGCGCCACATACCCCCCAACCCTTCAGAAACGTTGCCGCGCATAGTGTTTTCGCCTTCTCCGACATAAATTATGGTTTCATCAGAAGGAGCAAGCGCAACAGAGCCTATTGAACTTCCGAAGTATTTATCAGAAATGTTTTTCCAGTTGTTACCGGCATCGGCTGTTTTCCAGACGCCACCTCCGGTTGCACCAAAATAAAAAGTGTTTTTTTGATTACGACTACCGGTAACAGCAGCACTTCTTCCACCGCGAAATGGACCTACCAGGCGATAACTGACCTTGCTCAACAAGCGATCTTCCTCAGCGGAAGAACCGGTACCTGCGGGCACCTGAGTTGGAGCAACTTTATTTTTGGGCTGAGCCCAGGCTGATGTTGAAGCCAAAAACAGGAAAAAGAAAAGTAAATTTTTTTTCATATCAAAACAATTGGACAGACAAGATACCAATGTATTGACAGAGAAAAAAATCGAAATTCAACAGAAATGTTTACTTAACGTGGTACCACTTTTCTTCAAGGCCCTCATTAATTTTGATAGCAATGTTTTCAATTTCACTTTCGATGGGACCAAATTCGAGGGTATATTTTGCAGGAAATTTAATACCATTCACTTCTTTATATTCCTTCACAAAAAGTGTCGCTTTGTCTTCCTTGCGCATGTTTCGACCAAATGCCTTCATCATGCTTCCAAAACCGGATATATTGGCTGCCATGTCTCCCGAAGCTTCCAGTTGCTTTACCAATCCGGTTTGCGGATCGAAATAGTAAATAATTACCTGACCGGTTTTTAAAGTAAGCTTCACCTTTTGACAAGGAACTTTGTTTATTTTTTCAGTGCCAATGTATGCTGCCACATGTCCCTTGGCCGCATGATTGACCAAATCTCCAAATGCACCTGCACAGTCCAGTTCATATTGCTGAGCTGCCACTTCCTCGCTGGGAATTCGGGAAGTTACCGCCGGGGTTCCTTGCATATCCCCGAATCCTCTCATCGCAGGAATAAAAATATAACCGGAGGTATCCGTGATCATGGTAAAACTATCCCCCATGCCCATGACTCCACCGATTTGGCGGCGAAACAATTTCCCCTTTTCCTTAACCATTGTCAACGGAAGATCAATGGTGCGCCCCATCATTCCCATTGCCAGGTTGCTGTTGATTTCGAGGTAGCGGATGCCTTCCAGTTTTTCGCGTCCTCCTGCAGCTTCTTCATAACGTGCTATGATCTCATCGGCTGACTGACCAAAAATAGCAGGATGGAGGGTAATTAAAATGAAAGAAAGGAAAAGCGAACGAAGATTCATGGAATGAAATTTTTAGTTTGAAGCACAAAAATAAAATATACTATCTTTTAACAACAATAAGCGGCTGTTAAAGTTCATACATCAACTATAATTCATGAAAGAATCAACCTATTCAATCAAGGGTAATCGGGTGGATTGCTTGCGAAAAACCATTCATTACGCTGAAATTTTGCTGGTTGATGGTCAAATCAAAGAGATAATTGAAATCAAACAATCTCCTGAACCGGATGCCCCTTTTTTACTGCCGGGTTTTATTGATAGCCATGTTCATATTGAGAGCAGCATGCTGGTACCGGCAGAATTTGCGCGACTGGCAGTAGTTCATGGCACGGTAGCAACCATCAGTGACCCGCACGAGATTGCCAATGTTTGCGGTATGAAAGGCGTGGAATTCATGATCCACAATGGGCAACAAGTACCTTTCAAGTTTCATTTTGGGGCACCCAGTTGTGTTCCTGCCACCGTTTTTGAAACCGCGGGGGCCGAACTGAACAGTGATGCAGTTGAAAAATTACTTGAGAGAAAAGACATTTACTACTTGAGTGAAATGATGAATTTTCCGGGTGTTTTACAAGGTGATGCGGAAGTATTGAAAAAAATTGCGGCTGCCAAAAAACTGGGAAAACCGGTAGATGGACATGCCCCCGGGTTGAAGGGGGAGGATGCAGGTCGGTATATTGCAGCAGGTATTTCCACCGACCACGAATGCTTTACTGCAGAGGAAGCGTTGGACAAGCTACGAAGGGGAATGAAAATCATTATTCGGGAAGGAAGTGCTGCTAAAAATTTTGAGGCACTTATACACTTACTGAAAGACCATCCTGAACAAATCATGTTTTGCAGTGATGATAAACATCCGGATAGTCTGGTGGAAGGCCACATCAACCGGCTTTGTTCTCGTGCGATACAAAAAGGAATACCCTTGTTTCATGTATTGCAAGCAGCTTGTGTTAATCCGGTTCATCATTACAGCATGGGGGTCGGACTCTTGCAGGTGGGTGACCCTGCTGATTTGATTGTTGTCGGCGACTTAACTCAATTCAAAGTAGAGGCGACTTATATCAATGGTATTTTGGTCGCAGAAGGTGGAAGGACATTGATTCCATCTGTCAAAACCTCGTTGCCGGAACAACCGTTTTATCCTGTTAAAATAAGACCTTCTGAACTGGCATTGCACCAGAATAATTTTTCCACAGATGCGGAAGGCCATATTCCTGTTATTAGGGCACTGGATGGACAACTAATCACCCAACGGATTTTTTTCAAGGGAAAAAAATCAAATGATTGTTTTGTAAGTGATCCCTCAAATGATGTATTAAAAATTGCAGTGGTCAACAGGTATCGACTTGCTTCACCTGCGATAGCAATGGTTCATGGTTTCGGATTACATACGGGGGCCATCGCATCTTCCGTAGCCCACGATAGTCACAACATCGTAGCAGTAGGTGTAGATGATGATAGCCTCGCAAGGGCCATTCAACTGGTTGCAGATAACAAAGGAGGTGTTTGTTGTGTTCGGGGAAGTAAGATTGCTGATTACCAACTGCTGCCTTTGCCGGTGGCCGGATTGATGAGTGTCGAGGAGGGATATCGGGTAGCAGCAGCTTATACTGCACTGGATCTGATGGCCAAACAAATGGGCAGTTCACTTTCAGCACCTTTCATGACTTTGAGCTTTATGGCTTTGCTGGTAATTCCACATATCAAATTAAGTGATCAGGGACTTTTTGATGCAGACAGGTTCGAATTCATCACCAGAGCCAAAGAAATAGACTGATTATTTTTTATTAAATAAAGGATTGCCAGTAGTTTTGAACTCAACCAAACAACTGTTGCCATGTTAGTTAATCTTAGCAACCAACATTCGCTAGTCAGCAACTGGGTTGCTGAATTACGTGATGTTCAAGTCCAGAATGATCGGATGCGCTTCCGCACCAACCTGGAAAGAATTGGCCAGGCAGCTGCGCTGGAAATCAGCAAAGTTTTACCCTGGAAAATCCAGGAAACCAGGACTCCACTCGGTATTCATGAAAGCAAGGTATTAGAGTCACAACCTGTACTGGCCACCATCTTAAGAGCAGGATTACCTATCCATGCCGGTATGTTACAATTTTTTGATAAGGCAGATAATGCTTTTATTTCCGCATACAGGAAACACCACCACGACGGGGGCTTTGAAATTTGCATGCAATACATGAGTTGTCCGTCTCTGGAAGATAGAATCGTTATCATCAGTGATCCGATGCTGGCAACCGGCGCCTCCATCATCAAAACAATTGATTACATCAGAAATGAAGGCATTCCCCGCGATATCCACGTTGTTTGTGCCATCGCATGTAATGAGGGCATTGAAATGATACAACGTGAATGTGGCGACAAAATACAGATATGGTGCGCCGACATTGATGATGAATTAACAGCCAAGGGCTACATCGTTCCCGGACTGGGAGATGCCGGTGACCTTGCTTTTGGAACTAAGTCGCAACAATAAAAGACTGTTAAAAAAGCCACGGGAGCTTTTAAATGCTGAATTCCAAGGCATTTTTTGTAATTTCATTCCCCATCAGTGAAAATGAAAAGGGCCGGAGTCATCATTTGCAGCATTTTTTTCTCCGGTAGTCTGCTGGCGCAAGATCCTCATTTCTCCCAATTCTTTGCCTCCCCCCTTACTTTGAACCCTGCCCTGACGGGAAAATTCAATGGTACCTACCGTATTACAGGTAACCACCGCAACCAGTGGCCAACCATCAACAACGCTTATATCACAACCGCCTTTTCAGCAGACTTCCATCTGTTCAAAAACAATATTCCCAACAACGACAATTGGGGGCTAGGCTTTTCAGGATATGCTGATAAAAGTGCCAATGGGGCGGTTGCTTTTAATTTTGGTTCTGTGTCCACAGCTTACCACAAAGGGCTGGATGAAGACGGCAATCACCAGATAGGAGCAGGTTTTCAATTGTCGTATGCCAATATGTTAATCAACACTTCTGTCCTCAATTTTGAAGATCAATTGACTGTTAACGGATTTACGGGCATCTCGGCAGAGACTTTTTATGGAGCTACCCTCTCCACCAAATACATTGACCTCAATGCCGGATTTTTATATAATGGCAGCACCAGTGACAGGAATAATTTTTATTTGGGGGTTAGCATGTACCACATCAATCGACCCCGTCAAAATTTCACTGGCAACACTTTTGTTTTGAATCCCCGTACCACCATACATGGCGGAGCGTATTTTTCTTTGTCGCCCTCTACCACACTGCATGCAAGTGCCATTCACATGAGGCAGGGAGGAACGAGTTCGACTGTTGCAGGAGGGGCTTTTCAATTCTCAGCCAACCCAACCGCAGATAAACCTGTGAGTTTATACGCAGGTAGCTGGGTCAGATTCAATGATGCACTGATACCTTATGTCGGACTGGAGTTCAATGACTTGCGAATCGGAGTAAGTTATGACCTTACTACTTCTACCTTACAAACTGCATCTCAAAACCGCGGGGGCATAGAAGTTTCTCTCATTTATGTACGCCGCCCCTCAGACGAACGACCAATAAAATGTCCTAAATTTTAATCTGGCCGGAAATCGCCAACTTTACACCCAGGTTGAGTTATATCTTTAGATATCTCAAATAAAACAAACCCTTGCTCAAAGACATCATATTATCTATCCAGGCCTACTTTCAGGCACACCGATTCATCCGGGAGCAAAAGCTTTGGAAATGGATCATTCTGCCCGGCCTTCTTTATGCCGTATTGTTTGTTGTTAGTTTTATTTATTTCAGCCAGACTTCTTCGGCTTTCATTGAGTGGTTCATTCTGAAAACAGGGTTGCGGTCATGGATTGAACGCTTGAACAGCGGTTCACTGAGTTTTTTATTGGCCATGGGTACTTTATTGGTTTGGTTGATTTCTTTGATGTTTTATTTCTCTCTTTTCAAATATTTTTTCCTGATTGTTGGTTCCCCCATCTTTTCTTATCTCAGCGAAAAAACTCAGTCCATCTTAGATGGAAAGGAGTATCCATTCAACTCATCACAATTGCTGCATGACATGAGGCGTGGTATTTTTTTGGCAATAAGGAATGGATTTTGGCAAACGATATATGTATTAACCATCTTATTGGTAAGCTTCATTCCCCTCATTGGCTGGCTGACACCCTTTATGGCCTTGCTGATTGAATTTTATTATTATGGATTTGCAATGATTGATTATTCCATGGAGAGGATGAAGATGAGCGTACCATACAGCATCAGCTACGTAGCTCAACACAAAGGCCTTGCCATAGGCAATGGAATGGTTTTTTATCTCATGCACCTTCTGCCGTTAATTGGTTGGATATTGGCTCCCTCCTATGCCGTGATTGCTGCTACCATCAGTATGCAGTCCCTCAAAAAATCAGATTCTACCAATACTCCCAGTGTAACCGATGAATTATGAGTGAATCAACATCTGTCGGACAGCTTTATTTAATTCCCTGTTATCTGGATGAAGAGGCGATTCATACAATCCCAACTTATGTTCAAAAAGCTGTTGCCGGTTGTTCTGTTTTTCTCGTAGAAAATGAAAGGTCAGCCAGGCGTTTTGTTAAAAAACTTTGGAAGGAAATAGTCATTGATGACCATCAATGGCATTTAATTGAATCAGGAGGTGAAAAGCAAATCAAAACATTGCTGTCTGCGTTAAAGAATGGGCAACGGGTTGGAATTATCAGTGAAGCGGGTTGTCCCGGAATTGCTGATCCGGGTCAATTACTGGTGCGGGCAGCTCAAGAAAACGGCTATAAAGTAACCCCATTGGTAGGCCCAAATTCTATTTTACTTGCACTCATGGCATCCGGCATGAATGGTCAGTATTTTTCTTTTCATGGTTATCTCCCCATTGATGCTACCGATAGAAAGAAAAAAATCAAGGAATTGGAAACAATTTCTGCCAAAGAGAATGCGACACAAATTTTTATCGAGACTCCCTATCGAAACCATGCCTTGATCAATGACATTATATCCACCTGCAGGCAACAGACACTTTTTTGTGTGGCAGCCAATTTAACTGGTCCTTTAGAGAAAATCATCACCCGAAGCATTGGTGAGTGGAAGAAGGTCGGGCTTGACTTTCACAAGCAACCTTCTATCTTCTTGCTCTATGCAGGTTGATGCATTCCCGAATCAAAGTCCATATTTATCTACCAGATAAATCAATGCAGCCATATTGACGGCTCCTAGAAGTAATTCCCGCTTATTGACATTCTCAAAAACATCAGTTCGGGCATGGTGGTAATCAAAGTAACGTTGCGGATCAGGCTCAAAGCCACAAACGGGGGTCGACATTGAGCGATTCAAGGGCGATATGTCTGCACCGCCCCCACCGGTAGCTATTTCAGTGACACCATAAACCTGAAGCCATTTGAGCCATGATCTCATCCGTTCCAGTTGTGCAGATGTAAGACCACTCACAGAGAAACCTCTGGGCGTAAAGCCGCCGGCATCACTCTCAAGGGCAAAAACATGTTTTTCTTTTTTTGCAACCGCTTCCTTGGCATATTCAGTTCCACCCCTCAATCCATTCTCTTCGTTGGCAAACAAAACAAAACGAATGGAGCGCTTGGGCTTATATCCCAATGCCTTCAATACCCTCATCACTTCGATGGTTTGTACAACCCCTGCACCGTCATCGTGAGCTCCTTCATTGACATCCCAGCTATCGAGGTGTCCCCCAACTGTAATGTATTCAGAAGGAAACTCAATACCGGTTAATTCGCCCACAACATTGTGCCCAATGGTATCGGGCAAAAATTTTCCATGTGTTGACATACGAACGATAAGCTTTGACTGGCGCGATAGTTGCCAAAGTTCATCTGCATCACGGGGTCCGACAGCGATGGCAGGTATGCGGGGAAATGAATCATTGTAAGTCATGGCGCCGGTATGCGGATCATTTGCATATGATTCTGTTAAGGATCGAATCATTACACCGACAGCACCCATTTTTGCAGCCATGCTCGGACCATTTCTCCTATATATACCGGTCTGGCCATAAGAAACACCCGGATCGATGTTTGTGGGATCAAACCCTTTGTTGAAATAAACTATTTTTCCGGCAACGCTGTCCCTTCTTTTTTCTAATTCAGCAAAATCAGCCACTGCTAACAATGGAGCAGAAACAGTCCCTTTGCCAATTGAATTGCCCAAAGCCAGTACATCTAATTTTTTATAAATGGTTTGATTGTTCAAAGAAATTACGGAGGCAGAATCGATTCCACCCCTTTCCCAATGCGGCACCAGGCACTTTTGTAAAAAAACTTGGTCGGGGCCAATCATTTCCATGGTAAATTTGCCCCAGCTAACTGCCTTGGCAAACTGCGGTGAACCGGATAAGCGACCTCCTATTTCCTTCGTAAGTTGGCGCAAAAGTTCGTAGGCCTTACCATTGCTTAGAATGTCATCGGATATCTTTTTGATGAAGAGGGAATCGGGGTCGGGCTGGGCTTGTGAGAGGAAGGGCAGCAGCAACAAGATAATGGCAGTTTTTTTCATGCCATAAATATAAAGAATTGGTATCATCGCAACAGAAAATAAGATTGACTTCAAATCGGTAACTCCGCTAAACTGCTGAAACATGAAAATTGGAATTGTATGTTACCCTACTTTTGGCGGCAGTGGTGTGCTGGCCACAGAATTAGGTAAAGCCCTTGCTGACAAAGGCCATCAGGTTCATTTCATTACCTACCAGCAGCCGGTGAGATTGAATGTTTTCAATGCCAACATTTTCTACCATGAAGTGAGAGTCCCTACTTACCCCTTGTTTGATTATCCGCCTTATGAACTGGCATTAGCAAGTACTATGGTAGATGTTATCATCAACCATGATCTTGATCTGCTTCATGTGCACTATGCAATTCCCCATGCATCTGCTGCATTCATGGCAAAACAAATCGTGAAGCAAAAAAATGGAAGAAACGTACCAGTAATAACCACCCTTCATGGAACCGATATCACCCTGGTAGGAAAAGATAAAACCTATGAGCCGGTGGTAACTTTCTCCATCAATGAAAGTGATGCCATTACAGCCGTTTCCCAAAACTTAAGGGAAGAGACATATCGATTTTTTGATATCAAAAAAGAAATTGAAGTGATCTACAATTTTGTGGATGTAAATCGTTTCGATAAAAAACCGCTGGAGGCATTCAGACAGGTAATTGCCCCTGATCATGAAAAAATACTTATTCATGCCTCTAATTTTCGGAAGGTAAAAAGGGTTGACGATGTTATCAAGGTTTTTGCTGAAGTTGTAAAAGCGATGCCGGCTAAACTGTTGATGGTAGGTGATGGACCGGAAAGACATGCAGCAGAAGAATTGTGCAGACATTATGGAGTGGATGCCCAGGTACGTTTTTTAGGCAAACAAGAGCAAATGGAAGATATTTTAGCAGTAAGTGATTTATTTCTGCTGCCCTCCGAGTATGAAAGCTTTGGTTTGGCTGCATTGGAAGCCATGGCGGCAAGGGTAGTAGTTATCAGTTCAGATGCAGGCGGACTTGCAGAGATCAATGTTCATGGCAGTACCGGATTTCTAACGCAGGTAGGAGATGTAGCAGCCATGAGCCAATATGCAATTCAACTCTTAAGCAACAACAGCTACCTCGATGAAATGAAGGAAAAAGCTTACCAACATGCCTGTCGTTTTGATATCAGTAAAATCGTCCCTCAATACGAACTCCTCTATAGCAGATTCTGTAGAATGGAAATAGGTAAGGACTGCTGAAGGCTTTAGCCATTTGTTGCCAGAACTTCATCAATGCTCTGTAATAAAGTATCGCATGCTTCCAGCAAAATAGTTTCATTCATGGTCAGTGGAGGAGCAATGCGTAAGCGATCGGGGGCAAAGATGAACCAATCAGTCAGCAATCCGTTTTTTACACATTGATGAACAATTTGTTGGTTCAGAGTGGCTGATGCAAATTGCAGCGACATCCAGAGACCGGCTGATTGAATGGATTGAATTGCCGGATGGCGCAATTGCCGGAGTAATAATTTTTCTTTTTGGCTGATCTGGTCGATGCAACCCGAAGACAACAACACTTCCATGGCAGCCATTCCTGCAGAACAAGAAACCGGGTGCCCTCCAAAAGTTGTTATATGTCCCAATACGGGTTGATGGCTTAATAGATGCATTCGTTCTCTGGAGGAAATGAAAGCACCGAGTGGCATTCCACCACCCAGGGCCTTACCCAGCAACAAAACATCCGGCTGAATACCCATTTGTTCAAATGCCCAGAGGGTGCCTGTTCTTCCAAATCCCGCTTGGATTTCATCTAATATCAGTAGAGTGCCTGTTTCATCACATTTTTCTCTTATTTGCTGCAGCCATGCAGGGTTAGGTTTCTTTACCCCGCTCTCAGCCTGTACTGTTTCCATGATTACACAGGCAGTTCTTGAATCAATAGCTGAAAGTACTTCTGCTGATCCATAAGAAAAATGATGGACATCAGGTAGCAGCGGCCTGAATGACCTACGCCAATATTCATCGCCCATCAGACTAAGGGCGCCCTGGGTACTGCCATGATATGCTTGATCAAATGCTATGATGCGTGTGCGACCGGTAGCTCTTTTTGCCAGCTTCATGGCACCCTCCGTTGCTTCTGAACCACTGTTGGTAAAATAAATACAGTTCAGTTCAGCCGGCAAATGCGCTGTAAGCAGCCGGGCGTAGGATACAACCGGTGATTGAATCAATTCTCCATAAACCATCAAATGCATGTGCCGGGCTGCTTGTTCCTGTACTGCTTTTACAACTGCGGGATGTGAATGACCAATGTTGCTTACACTAAAGCCTGCTATCAGGTCAATGTATTTTTTGCCGGAAGCATCCCACAAAAAAACGTCCTCGGCCTTTACCATTTCTATGTTCATTGGAGCAGAAGAAGTTGGCGCTAGGTGTTGCTGAAAAAGTTGACGAAGATTCATTCCTTTGTTTGCAGGGTTCAGATGAAGGTTAGTGCAGTAGGCAAAATTAACCGAATAGAAGTATCTTCACAGAGAAAAAATACCATGGCAACGATTCTGTCTCTTCCCGGTAAAATACCAATTATTGGAGAAAGGTGCTTCCTTGCTCCCAATGCAACTATCGTGGGTGAAGTAGTCATGGGCGATGAATGCAGCATCTGGTTCAATGCAGTAGTAAGAGGAGATGTTCATTATATCCATATGGGAAATAGGGTCAATGTTCAAGATGGAGCAGTTATACACTGTACTTATCAGAAACATCCGACACGCATTGGAAACAATGTTTCTATTGGTCATCTGGCCCTCGTTCATGGCTGTACCATACATGATGATGTTTTGATTGGAATGGGGGCTATTGTAATGGATGAATGTGTGGTGCACAGCAATTCTATCATCGCTGCCGGAGCAGTTTTGCTGGAAGGAACCATTGTTGAAGCCGGTTCTATCTATGCAGGAGTACCTGCCCGCAAAGTGAAAGAAGTATCACAGGAACTAATCAGCGGAGAGATCAACCGCATTGCGCACAATTATACCCAATATGCCAGCTGGTATGATCAGGCAACCGATGTTTCGGCGGATGCAAATTCTTGAGAAATGAATAAATTGCTCAGTGTTGTTTTACTGCTTGTCTTTACCGCTATGTTTGAGTCCTGTGGTATTCTGGGCAAACGCAAATCCGGTTGTCCTCCCGGAAGAAATGTTGGTGCAGAAAGAATTCTGGCAGGGGACAAAAAAGCAATTCAGATTGCATCAAAAAAGAGTAAGCTAAAAATTTAATCAATAAGATTTATCAACAATAGAATCAAGGATGGTTCTGTAACTGATGTATCTTTCTTCAGAAACAGTTCCATTCCCCAAACCGGCTTTTACTGCACAATCCGATTCATTGATGTGCATGCAATCGTTGTATCGACAACTGGGTAATAGTTTCAACATCTCAAGAAAGTAATGAGAAAGTTCCTGGCGACTGATATCTACCAAACCAAATTCCCGCAAACCAGGGGTATCAATCAAGCTGCCTCCTCCGGGAAGATCAAACATCTCGGCAAAAGTAGTCGTATGCAAACCCTTTCCACTCCAGTCACTTACTTCAGATGTTCGAAGCTGAAAATCGGGAAAAAGGGCGTTGATAAATGAAGACTTCCCCACACCACTGTGGCCACTCAGTAAAGTTGTTCTTTGAGCGAGGAGTGACTTGACCGGTTCTAGTCCGTTTCTTTTTTCTACACTGATGAGATGAACCGTATAACCTGCTGCTTCATAAATTTCACGGTATCGCTCGTACAATGTCATTTCTTTTTTCCGATATAAATCTGATTTATTGAATACGAGTATGGCGGGAAGGTGGAATGAAGCTGAAGAAACCAGAAAACGATCAATAAAACCCTGAGAAGTTTTGGGCGAAATTAGAGTGGCTAACAAAATACTTTGGTCGAGGTTGCTGGCAATGATATGATGCTGGTGTTTGTTGTGGGGTGAAACCCTTGCTACATAGTTTTTCCTATCTGCAATTTCAGTGATAACAGCCGAACCTTCTTCTCCTACTTCCAGAACAATCTCTACCTCATCCCCTACAGCAATCGGATTGGTGGAAGTGATCCCATCTACTTTAAATACACCTCTTGCGCGGGCCTGATAAAACTGGCCATCAGCGCCCTTGGCGAGATACCAGCTACCGGTAGATTTATAAATACGGGCTTTCACTTTACGAAGATAACAAGGTGGAGGAATAAGAGGCGAAAAACTAAAATCAGAAATAGATGATAAAATTTGCGAAACATTAACCTATTAATCAGCCAAAAGGGGAGTCTTATCGAAGGCAGCCCGTTAAAATCAATATCTTCGCGAGATATGGACAAGTTTGCACATGATATAATTGTTCCCGACGAACAAAGCACCCTGGAGAAAAAAGACCAGGTGGCAGGCATGTTCAATGATATTGCCGAAAGATATGATTTGCTCAATCGACTATTGAGTGGAGGAATCGATCTTATCTGGAGAAAAAAGGCATTGAATGAACTAAAATCGGTACACCCTGCAAAAGTTCTGGATGTAGCTACAGGTACTGCTGAAGTAGCCATCATGACCTACCGGCAGCTTCACCCCCAACACATTACCGGTATAGATATCTCAGAGGGTATGCTGGCTTTGGGCAGGAAAAAAGTGGAAGAGATGAAATTAACCCATGCCATTGACCTTACATACGGAGATAGCGAACAGCTCCAATTTCCTGACAACAACTTTGATGCTGTTACCGTAGCATTTGGCGTTCGTAATTTTCAAAACTTATTAAAAGGTTTACAGGAAATGCATCGGGTGTTGAGTCCGGGAGGGAAATTAGTTGTTTTGGAATTCTCGCGTCCCTCCGGATGGGGCTTCAAGCAGTTGTATGCTTGGTACATGAAAAATGCTGCTCCGGTTGCAGGCAAATTACTGGCACGCAATCAACAAGCGTATGAATACTTAAACAATAGTGTTCAGGCGTTTCCCGAAGGAGAACAATTTCTGCAAATTCTTCGCAATGCCGGTTTCAGCAATACTTACCTGAAAAAACTGAGCTTTGGTATATGTACCATTTACTGCGGAAGCAAGTAATCTTTCCGGTCATATTATTTTTTGTTGCCGATGGCGGTCTTCGTGCTCAATACATGAAAGAAGTTTATCGGCCTTACCATGATGACATGACCTACTATTTTGGTCTTTCATTGGGTTACAACAGCACCTTCTTGAATTTTACACGCGCTCCTGCTTTTATTCAGACAGACAGCATCATAGTTGCTGAATCAGGCAAAAGCGGGGGTGTTACCATGGGATTGCTGGCAACTGCCCGGCTCAATGACCATTTTCAGTTTCGCATCAATCCGCTGCTTGTTATTGGAGGTGCCAAATACCTCTCTTACACTTTGAAAACAACTGCGCCCGGTGAAGGGCTCAATCAGTTGCAGACTTTACCCGCCACCATTGTCAGCTTTCCCTTTCAGGTTAAATTCAATTCCGACCGCATCAAGAATTTCCGAACTTATATGATGGCCGGTTTAAAGTACGACATAGACCTTTCCAGTAACTCCACTGCCAGAAGCAATCTGGATCTGATCAAACTCAGCAGAACAGACTATGGATATGAGTTGGGGCTCGGTTTTAATTTTTATCTTCCTTTTGTAACCATCTCCCCCGAAATTAAAATCAGCAATGGATTGGCCAATCTGCACCGACCCGATCCGGCGCTGAAGTATTCTAATGTCATCGACAGAATCTTTTCCAGGATGGTTGTTTTTTCCATTCATTTCGAAGACTAACCAATCACTGCCCTGTATATCCCTTTCAATTTTGTAGATTTGTTGAGAGGGCTATTGAGGTCCGTCAAAAATGAAAGCAGATAATACTACCCTGATCGATCTTTCCATTTTTCATCCTGATGCAGAACAATCGGTCTTTCAGCGGCTGAACTTCACTCAGACCAATGAGGGCAGGGAATACCTGCGTATGTTTTTGTCAAAACCCCTTAATTCAGTTTCCGCCATCATTGATACGCAGGTAACACTTCAAAATCTAACATCTGTTCTCAATAAATGGCCCCAACAAATTTCGAATGGAACTATCATGGTGCTGGAAAAGTTTTATGATACTCCGATTGACCGTTTACCCAATCATCCGGGATTTTTCGACACCCTCCTTTACCAATTTATCTCTGCTACGGATTTTTCCTTGACCAAATACACAGTAGAACACGCTATTGATTTTGTCAAGGGCATGAATGTCATCAGTAATTTGTTAGAAGATAGCAATAGTAAACTTTTGTTGAGTTGGCGAGATCGCATCCGTCATTTACTTAGAAGGGAGCAAACCGTTAAACTATTGGTGACGGATAAAAAACAATGTTCAGCCAAATTGATTCTTGAACTGGGCAAATTCCTGCGCCAGCGATATAAAAATGATTTGTTTGAACTGATAGATATCTATCACAAGTTGGATGCCTATCAAAGTATGGCGATTGCGGGTAATCAGTTGGGACTCCATTTCCCTGAAGTAATAGATGCTGAAACACCTTTTCTGGAAGCAGAGGAACTATTCCATCTTCTTCTACCTGTTCCCATTCCTTATGATGTTCGGCTGAATCAATCTGAAAATTTTATTTTTCTTACGGGCGCGAACATGGCGGGTAAAAGCACTTTCATCAAAGCGATTGGCATTGCCGCTTACCTCGCACATATTGGCATGGGAGTGCCTGCAAAAAACATGAAGATTGCACTATTGAATGGTATTCTAAGTAATATTCAGGTGAGTGATAATCTTATTAAGGGGGAGAGTTACTTCTTCAATGAAGTGCAGCGCATCAAAAATACCATCGAAACAGTCAACCAGGGAAACAAATGGCTCATACTGATTGATGAATTATTTAAAGGTACCAACCAGGAAGATGCCATTCGCTGCAGTACTGTGGTCATGGAAGGACTAAGCAAGAAGCGAAACAGTCTTTTTATTCTCTCCACGCATTTGTATGAGATTGGCGCTACCCTCCGGCAATATTCCAATGTTCAATTTCGCTATTTTGAAACATCTGTTGCCGACGGAGAATTACAATTCAGCTACCAACTCAAACCCGGCATCAGCAACGATCGCCTGGGCTACCTGATTTTACAAAAGGAAGGCGTTCTCGATTTACTCCGACAGCTTTAATGCTGAGCAGAAACCACTTTTTTTATTCAGTTAAAACACGGAATAAATAATCGGTGTTTTAACGGATACCACTTCCCGTTCAATAACTTATTCCGGTTATTGTGTTTTCAATAAACCCTGGATTCGGCGATGACATAGTAAATACAATCATTAAGAACTACCGTAATTACACCTCAACTTATTCGGTGTTTTAACGGTAGTTTTTATCCGTATAAACACTGAACTAGCAGCATTCTCCTTCCACTACCTTGTGCCCCTAAGACGACAATACTTTAGAAATGTAAAGAAGAACAATGCTTGTAAAAACTTTTGGGAGTGCTGTATTTGGAGTGGAAGCTATTTCCATTGCCATAGAAGTGAATGTTAGTATGGGACAAGGATACCACATCGTTGGGTTGCCGGACAATGCCGTAAGGGAAAGTCTGCAACGAACGGAGAGTGCTATCAAAACAAATGATTACCACATGCCCCGTACCAAGATCATTGTCAATCTTGCACCTGCGGATATTCGAAAAACCGGCTCTGCCTTTGACCTCCCGATAACTTTGGCGGTATTGGCTGCCAGTGAGCAATTGGAAAATCCCGAAAGACTGACTGATTATGTCGTTATGGGAGAATTGGGATTGGATGGCTCAGTGCAACCCATTAAAGGTGCATTACCCATGGCTTTGCAGGCAAAAAAAGAGGGATTTTCAGGTTTGATTGTACCCATCGGAAATGCCCGGGAAGCTGCTATGGTGGAAGACCTTTCTGTATATGGAGTTTCACATCTCCGGGAAGTAGTAGAGTTCATCCGGGAAGTAGAAAGCCTGCGCCCCGTAATCGTTAACACCAAAGAAATTTTTTCCCACCAACCTACCACGGATGACTTCGATTTTAGCGAGGTCAAAGGCCAGGAAAATATCAAGCGGGCCATGGAGATTGCAGCAGCGGGGGGACATAATGTGTTGCTAATCGGACCGCCGGGGGCGGGAAAAACGATGTTGGCACGAAGGCTTACCACCATTCTTCCTCCGCTTAGTATGCAGGAGGCACTCGAGACAACCAAAATACACAGTGTTGCCGGCAGGCTTCCTGAAAATTGCGCACTCATTAGTAAGCGGCCTTTCCGGGCTCCGCACCATACCATTTCAGATGTGGCATTGGTAGGGGGGGGAGGAACACCCCAGCCGGGTGAAATTTCACTGGCACACAACGGAGTTCTTTTTTTGGATGAACTACCTGAATTCAAAAGAACGGTTCTGGAAGTAATGCGCCAACCAATGGAAGAAAGAAAAGTAACCATCTCCCGAGCGAAAATGGCTCTTGATTTCCCTGCCAACTTTGTCCTGATTGCCTCCATGAATCCCTGCGCCTGCGGCTACTTCAATCACCCTGAAAAAGAATGTACCTGTCCACCGGGATCCGTTCAAAAGTACCTGAACAAAGTTTCCGGACCACTGCTTGACCGAATTGATCTCCACGTTGAAGTAACTCCCGTTTCGTATGCTGAAATCAGCCAACAACAGCCGGCTGAAAGTTCAGCCAACATTCTTGAACGGGTGATGACTGCCCGGAAAATTCAGAATGAACGATATAAAAAACATGCAGGTATCTATGCCAACGCACAAATGAATAGCCAGTTACTACGCTCCTACTGTGGTATCGGAGAATCGGGAGAAAGGCTGTTAAAAAATGCCATGGAAAAACTAAACCTGAGTGCCAGGGCATACGATCGCATACTAAAAGTAAGCCGAACCATTGCAGATCTGGAGGGAACAGCTAAGATTGAAACCCACCACCTGGCTGAAGCCATCCACTACCGAAGTCTGGATCGGGAGGGCTGGGGAAGCTAACTAACTTTAGTTCAATATAAACCGGCTGCCAGCATTACCAGGGTGCAAGCCTCTACCGGCTCGATACCTTTGGAACGAAGCATCTCTTCCAGTTCGTCATTTTCGGTACCGGGATTAAAAATTACCCGACGAGGCTTTAGTCCAATTATATAATCGTAAGCAGCAACCTGCAAAGCAGGATTGAGATAAAGCGTCACCGTATCTACATCATTTACAAGGGGTTCTCCGGTAATAATGGGAATATCCCTAATATTTCCCTCTCTTCTCCCAACTGCCACTACAGGATGACCTTTTTCCCGAAGACGTTCAACAGCAAGGAAACTATATCGCGTTGGATTATCTGAGGCACCCAGTACTACCGTCTTTTTCATCTATCAAAATTAGTTCTTTCGCCACGGAGATACAATATAAACTGTTATTAGTCTTTACAAGGTTTCCTGCTCATAGCCACAAAGCTTTTCACCATGCCAACTCCAGACACTTTTTTGGAAGAGGAAATAATAAATTTATATCAGACAATTTGTCAAAACGAAAATATTTTTTTCTAACTTTCATCAGTTATAAAACCAACTAAACTAAGATCACCATGGCAAAAGCAACCAAAAAAAAATCAGCTGCCAAAAAGGTAGCACCCAAAAAGAAAGCAGCTGCCAAGAAACCGGCAGCCAAAAAGAAAGCAGCAGCGAAAAAACCTGCTGCCAAAAAGAAAACACCTGCTAAGAAAAAAGTAGCAGCAAAAAAACCAGCAGTAAAAAAGAAAGTGGCACCTAAGAGAAAAGTAGCAGCAAAAAAACCAGCAGCAAAAAAGAAGGCTCCGGCTAAAAAACCGGCTGCGCCGAAACCCGCTCCGGTAGCGGCTCCGATTCCTGTACCTGCTCCTGCCCCTGCGCCAACTCCGGCACCACCACCTTCACCGGAAAGCAGCAACAGCTAAGCAGGGTTTTTAACTGAATGATCCGGAGAACAAAATTGTTTTCCGGATTTTTTTTACCTCCACATATTTATCTTTTATCCAAGAACATAAATCATGCGCACAACCCTCATCTTCATCTGCCTGTTGGCAACAATCAACCTTCAGTCTCAAAACAACTCCAAACTTTCAGAGAAAACTGCTAAATATGTTCGATATGATGGCTTCTTTCCTTTTTTCTGGGACGGCGCCACCGGAAAAATCTGGTTATTGGTCAATAAAACCGGAACTGAATTTTTATATGTCAATAGCTTGCCTGCCGGACTTGGGTCGAATGATATCGGCCTGGACAGAGGATTGATCGGAGATAGTCGTATTGTTAGTTTTCACCGGGTAGGGAAAAAACTTTTGCTCATTGAGCCCAACTACAGCTACCGTGCATCCTCTGATGACCCGAGAGAGAAAAAAGCAGTGGCTGAATCCTTTGCGCAATCTGCCATCGCCAGCTTTACCATTGAAGAAGAGGAGAATGGTCAATTGCTGGTAGATGCTACTTCATTTTTCCTGCGCGATGCGATGCAGGTCACCGATCGCTTGCGCATGATGAAACAGGGGAGCTATGTGTACAATGAAAGCCGCTCAGCCATCTACCT
>JBJTTC010000002.1:0-26078 GCA_046079965.1 Sediminibacterium sp.
ATAATCATCCATTTTCCCCAACTTTTTCGCTACCTGAGCTATGCACCAGTCATCAAAAGCATATTCAAGTGTAATGGTGACACTCCAACCATGTTTGTCCTGCGGCAGATAGCCATACTTAATATAATCCTGTGTTCCGCGTTGCTGTTGAAAAGCACTCTTGCGCATAGCTGTATATGCCTTTTCTACATCAAAGCCGCCCAGATTTTTAAGAATTGCATCCGCCAAAACCGGTATAGCATGATAACCGGTCATCGTATTGGCTTCCCAGGTACTAATATCCCAAACGGGTAACAAGCCATTGTCGTCATAAAAACGAAGCATGCTGTTGATTATCTCCGGTAATCGCTCGGGCTGTGTAATAGTAAACAAAGGATGTAGAGCCCGGAATGTGTCCCAAAGGGAAAATATAGTGTACTTCGATTGTCCATTATCCATGGTTAGCACCCTGTTATCCTGGTTTCGATAGGTGCCGTCAGCATCAGAATACAGGGTTGGGGAAAGACAGGTACGGTATAATGCTGTATAGAAACGAGTTGCCAATGCCCTGTCACTGGTGTCAATTGTAATTCGTCTCAACTCTTTTTCCCAGGCAGATTCAGATTCCCTTTGAATTTGCTCGAAAGATTTATTCTTGATCTCACTTAGTGCCGCTAGTGCTTTGACCATACTAACACTGCTAAGTCCGGTTCGAACCAAAACAGTTTTTTCCTTTCCACCAATTTGCAGCAGTAATTTCAATGCCTCGCCTTCCCCTTCTCTACCGGCACCTTTTGTAGCACTTATGAACCTGCTGTAGACAATAGGTTGATTCAATCGAGCCGCGAAATAGACACGTTGATTTTTTGCCCATCCGGTAGAATAGCGGTAACCTGCTATGGTGGAGTCATCAATAACTTTTACATAAGCTGCTGTGGTCTTGTCCCAGTTAATATGAAAACCAAGATCGATTCTCAGCCAACGATCTTTTTGTTTGAACTGATATCGATGAAAGCCACAACGGGCAGACGCAGTCAATTCACAAATGATTCCATTATTCAGCTGAACCCGATAATAACCAGGGACTGCTTTTTCATTTAGATGACTGAATGACTGTTTCATGAAACGGGAACCTGCCCCGCTCGTATCGGATAGAGGAAGAAATGAAATATCACACCAGTCACCGATGCCAGTTCCATTCAGATGGGTATGACTGAATCCCGCAATGCTATCACTGCTGTAATGATAACACTGCACCAATCCCAACCTTCGGTGCCGTTATCGGGACTTAACTGAACCATTCCAAAAGGATAGGTAGCTCCGGGATAGGTATGTCCATGTCCTCCCGTTCCCAGAAATGGATCAACGAATTGGGTATAGCGTTGGGAAAAAGCAGGTAGGGCCAACAGGCCGTTTCCCAGCATGGCAAGTAGAAACAATCTAGTAGTCATAATTTATCGTATGAATGGATATTGTCCCTGAAACCAGGCAGCCCGATCTTTAATGCCTTCGTAAAAGAAGAAAGATTCTCCTTTGAAACCATTTAAACGATTGCTTTGGATCATAGAAGTAAGAAAACCATCGGTAGCTGTATAGGTACCTGATCGAAGCAATACGCCGGCATAGATGGGTACAGAGGGGTTGCGGTGATAAGATTTTTGTTGTTGCAATACGCCATTGTATGCAGCAATATCATACCGATAACACTGGGGAATGACTGCATCCACCCAACCACTATCTACCCACGTGGGCCAATCCTGTAAGTATTCAGTTTGGCTCCAGGGGTATGGACTGGGTGACATCGACAGCTGAATATTCGATTTGATGGATTTTATTTCATTGCGCAATCGCTTCACAAATTCATTTAGCTTCTTTACCCTCCAATTAACCCAGCTGGGGTCTGCAGGATTGAGCGGCGTCTGACCACCGGTCTCACTTCTATACAAAGAAGTAGTATAGTTATCATAACCTCCATTGGAAGGCATGGCAGGCAAACGATCATCGCCCTGAACACCATCCACTTCATACTTGGAAACCACTTCCTTAAAAAGATCAATGATGAATTGCTGAACTTCGGGATGGATTCCATTCAACCAGTCGAAGCCATTTTTCATCAATAGATTTCCACCCACATCACGCCCCGCCCATTCCGGCTTTGCCGCCACAATTGGTCCGCCATTGGCTGAATAAGACGAAGAAAATCCATATTCAAACCAGGCATGCACCTTCATGCTTTGTAATTTTGCCTCATCAACACATTCTTTGAGTGGATCCCTTCCAACATATTTTTCTAACTGTGCCTTCCCAATTAAATTTTGCATCACCGTGCTGGGATAAATGGTGCGGGCATTGTTATAAACCACTATGAAAAGGTGATTCATTCCGGCGGCCTTACAACTCGTCACCATGGTTTTTATATTTTCCTTGCTGTCTAAGGCGGTACTGGCGGTCGTGGTTACCCAAACGCCCCGCATTGCATTGGGGTCCCATACAGGTGAGGGAGGTGGGCTAGGTGTTGGAGGAGCAGTACCTCCTCCGGAATTTTCACCCGACTTGTTGCAACCTATGGTAACCAATGCCAAAAGTACCATTCGATACAAAAGCTTCGAAAAAGCGGAAGTAACAGCCAAACTTATTTGCATGAAATTGATGTAATATAGAGGTACTAAATTAAAAAAATTATAAATTCACCTGTAGTTTTTAAATTTTTTAATTAATAAAAGAAGATGGTACATGGCTGAGGTCCCCAAAAAGAAAAGGAACCCCTTTTACTGGATTCCAACAACCTGGTTTGCCATGGGACTTCCCAACCTGGTACTGGGTGGTACAATAGCCTCCCTGTTGTATAAGAGTCTGGGGTATTCGGATGCACAGATAGCGTTTTGGACGGGTGTAATTGTTCTTCCCTGGAGTTTCAAGCCTCTTTGGGGACCCTTCATGGAGTTGTATAAAACGAAGAAGTTCTATATCCAGCTATCACAAATTGCCTGCGGACTATTGTTTGCTTTATCCGTTTTAACCCTCTATTCCAATGCATTTTTTCCTCTCTCGGTTTCCCTTTTCTTTTTAATCGCATTTTTTGGGGCTACACAGGATATGGCAGCCGATGGTGTTTACCTGAGTGAATTATCGGCCAGCGATCAGGCAAAATATGTTGGTTGGCAGGGAACTTTTTACAATGTTGCCAAAATTTTTTCCAATGGGGGAATGGTTTTCCTGGCAGGAACCCTGATTCCAGTCATAGGGAACCGAGATGCCTGGGCAGTGGTATTGGCCATCTATGCAATAGTTATGTTGCTGCTCGGCATTTACAACCGAACTGTATTACCCGATACCAGCTCTGGCAAAAAAGTAGCCGGTGTGAGTGAAGTCTGGTTCACCCTGAAAGACGTAATCACCAGCTTCTTTCAAAAAAAATACATTGGAGCAGGAATTCTTTTCATTGTACTTTATCGCTTCGCGGAAGGTCAGGGTATTAAAATCATGCCATTGTTTTTAAAGGCAGAACGCAGTTCAGGAGGACTTGGACTCTCAGAAGCAACTGTGGGTCTGCTGACCGGCATCTACGGAACTGCTGCTTTTGTTTTGGGCTCACTGGCTGCCGGCTATTTTGTTTCCAACAAAGGTCTGAACCGGAGCACCTTATTACTGTTGTGTGCATTTTTCAATTTACCCTTCGCTGCTTATGCCTATCTGGCTATTACGCAGGCAGAATCACTCTGGATCATCGGAACCGCAATTTCTGTTGAGCATTTCGGTTACGGTTTTGGATTCATTGGCATTATCCTGTTCATCATGCAACAAATTGCTCCGGGACGTTACCAAATGGCACATTATGCCTTTGGTAGTGCCATCACTTATTTTGGTTATACCCTTGCCTCCATGATCAGTGGGAGCATCAGTGATTATCTGGGCTATGCGAATTTTTTTATCTGGGTACTGGTATCTACCTTACCTGCTTTCATAGTTAGCTGGTTGGTACCTTTAAAGCAAGAACCTTCGGCAGAACACCACTAATTTCAATGTTTAGCTATGCTTATCACCGGCACTTTTATCGATGAAATCAGCCATGATATTCCACATCAAAACTGGGGACCAACGGAGTGGGATCGGGATTTCCAGCACATGAAAGCCATCGGCATTGATACTGTTATTCTCATACGCTGTGGCTATCGAAAATTCCTTACATACCCTTCCAAATACCTGATCACTCAACAGGGCTGCTATACTCCACCCATCGATCTTGTTGATTTGTTCCTGACCCTCGCCGAAAAACACGGTTTGGCATTTTATTTTGGATTGTATGACAGTGGTGTTTACTGGGATACCGGAAACATGCAACATGAATCAGACCTGAATCATTACGTTATTGAAGAGGTCTGGAAAAAATACGGTCATCGCACAGCCTTTAAGGGCTGGTACCTTAGTACGGAAATCAGCAGAAAAACAAAGGGTGCCATCGAAGTTTTTAGTACCATGGGAGCCAATTGTAAAAGTATCAGCAACGGACTACCCGTCTTCATCTCACCCTGGATAGATGGGAAAAAAGCAGTAATGGCCGCATCAGGATCTATCACCAAAGCAGATGCTGTTTCACTGCGTGAACATGAATTTGAATGGGATGAAATTTTCCATGGCATTCATCAATCCATTGATGCGGTTGCCTTTCAGGATGGGCACATCGATTACCATGAATTGCAAGACTTTTTCACTGTAAATAAAATTTTAGCCGATAGATATCAATTACAATGTTGGACGAATGCCGAAAGCTTCGACAGAGATATGCCCATCAAGTTTCTTCCCATCAAGTTCGAAAAACTCAAGCTAAAGTTAGCAGCAGCAGCCAAAGCGGGTTATGACAAAGCCATCACATTTGAGTTTTCACATTTCATGAGTCCGCAGTCCGCCTATATCCAAGCACACCATCTTTACAACCGATACAACGAGTACGTGTTATCATGGAAAAAATAATTCGATTCTTTGCTGCAATTTTCTTCATTCTCCCTTATCAAAAAGGAGTTAGTCAGCTGTCTACCATAGAAGGAACCTGGGTAACCAATGTTGCCAGTTCTGCACTCAGTTCGCCGGCAGCCATCAAAAAAACTATCGCTCATTGTAAAAGAAATGGATTGACTGATGTTTTCGTGGTAGTATGGAACAGAGGAGTTACCATGTATCCCAGTCAGGTACTAAAAAAATACATTGGTATTGAGCAGGATACTGCCTATAAAGGATTTGACCCTTTGCGCCTATTCATTGAAAACGGACACAAAGCCGGTTTAAGAATACATGCCTGGTTTGAATTTGGATTTTCGTATGCTTATCAAGATAGCTCACATATGCACTGGCTAAAGAAGTATCCTGATTGGGCTGGACGAAACAACAAGGGTCAACTACTCAAAAAAAATGATTTTTTCTGGTGGAATGGACTTAATCCTGAGGTGCAGGCATTCATGCAGGAATTGATATTGGAAGTAGTAAAGAACTATGATGTAGATGGAATTCAGGGGGACGATAGATTACCAGCAATGCCGGCGGAAGGAGGATATGATGACTATACACTACAGCTATATGCAACCGAAAACAACGGAAAAGCTCCACCTGATGATCCAAAAGAACCCAGCTGGCTTCAATGGAAAGCAGACCGATTGAGTGCTTTTGGAAAAAAATTATATCAGGTGGTCAAATCCATCAAGCCGAATTGTATGGTATCCTGGGCACCCAGCATATATCCCTGGAGCAAAGAACAATACCTGCAAGACTGGCCCAAATGGTTAAAGGAGGGGTATGCAGACCTGATCATCCCACAGGTATATCGATACAAACTCGATGCGTATGAGCAAACTTTGAAAGCCATTGAATCACAGGTACCCGCCCACATGAAGCATAAAGTTATTCCGGGCATACTTACTTCACTGGGAAATGGTTACAGAGCAGAAGATTCATTTTTGAGAAGTATGATCCAATTGAATAGAAAGTATGGCTATTCCGGTGAAATACTTTTTTATTTTGAAACTTTTCGTGAGAGTAAAAATTCCATTTTTCATCCAAGACAGAAACAGAGATGAAAACAATTATTTTTTTATTACAGGCTATGCTCTGCTTGACTGCCTGTAACAAAAGCAGTGATCATTCCGGTAATGCTCAACCTGTATTGCCTCCTGTTACTCCTCCGGCTCCCGTTACCCGACTTATTACATTGCCCCCCGGATGGAAATATTCGAGTCTATTATCTGCGACTTTTCCTGCAGGCATTGAATTGTATTTTTTTGATACATTGTTTGAAGGGAAAAAAACAAAAGCTTTTTGTCTCGCTTTTGACAGTAAGAAAACCAATATTGAATTCAAGCCGGTACTTTCAGCAACTGCCAAAAAACCCAGTGACTTTTACAAAGACGAAACGGGTGTTGTGTATGCATGTGTGAACGGAGGCTTTTTTGGAGGCAGCCAGTCTTTCAGTCTGGTACAATACAATGGCAATGTTCTTTCTCCCAATATAAAAGCAGTGAGCCGCTCCTTCAATGGTGTAAACACATCCTATTATCCCACCCGGGCTGCTTTTGGAATCACCAGCAGCGGAGCACCTGCAACTGCATGGATATATCATGTGGTAAACAACAACGATATATTTAGTTACCCTTCCCCTGCACCCAATGCAGAGGGCACTGCTCCGCTTCAAGAACCAACAGCACAATACCCTGCAGGAGCTACTAAATGGGTCACTACTTCTGCTATGGGTGGCTCTCCCATGCTATTAAAAAATGGTACCAGACAAATTACCGATGTTGCTGAACTTATAAATGTAAATAATACAAGTTCACGTCCGAGAAGTGCCATTGGTCACAATATAAATGGAATTGTAGTGCTTCTTGCTGTTGAAGGAGACAATCCGGCTGCGGGTTATCCCGGTCTTACCCTTCTTGAATTATCAAATATGATGGGTACATTAAGTTGTACCGATGCCATGAATTTAGATGGCGGGGGATCAACCAGTATGATAGTAAGTAATCAATTGCTGGTTAGACCGGGAGACAATGGTGTAGAAAGACCTGTCATCAGTGCTGTTTTAATCAAACAGAAATAGAAATAGAGCGGACATCTATGAATTAGCTATAGCATTTTTATCTCGTAAAAACATCCCTCCCTTGACTAGCCAGGACACTCCAAAGGCAGTCATGGCAAGGGTTTCCAGCCAAAAGACCAGTTTATATTTTTCCCATTCAGGATTAGCCCTGACCAATTGATTATAAATTGGAACAACGATAATCACCATCAGCATTATTGACCCACAACTGATATAAACTTTATTGCGGCGGCGTTTTTCAATAGTTGGTTCACCCCTCCCCTTTGTGAATAACAACATAGATATGAGTGAGAGCATGATAAATAGCAGCGAGGACAATAAATTGTGGGTAAGACTCCGATTGGTATTCCAGGGCAAATGAATAATGGCACAACTCTGAATCAATGGCTCATTGGTAGGTATCAAGGCAGCTCCCAATGCCAACAATCCGGAAATGGTAGTCAACCATTCATCTAACTGTTCCCCGGGGTATCCCTTGTAAGAAATGAGAAAAAGTGCCATACAACACATGATTCCAACCAACAGATCTCCTGTAACTGTAAAATAATAATCACTGATGGAGTGTTGTATGTAAGAACAGTCTGCCAAAAAATAATTTCCCGCCAGCATGGCTGGCGAAAGAGCCACACTCATCCAGCCAATGGATTTTCGCAAGGAGTTGAATGAAATCAGCCGGGGATCTGTTTTTACCGGTATCATATATTTATTGTTCTGAACTGACTTTCCCTGTCGGCAAAATAGTTTCAGGCAATTAGCAGATACAATGTAAGAAAATCCTCTCAATTGAATATCAAACATAACCACAACACTCATCAATAATCTCAAACCCTTTTTGATTGATGAAATCCTTTGCCTGCTCTGGAATAAATGTATATCTTTAAATACTTACTTATTTTTTATGAAAGAAAACAGACGTTCATTTATACGCAAAAGCGGTTGGCTCGCGGGCTCACTCGGTATTAGTCCGGCATTATTCAGTACTCCCCACCCAATGGCAGAAATTGAATTCCCGGCTCACCCGGCATTGGATCAGTTAAAACCTTCATTGAATGGAATTGTACCCATTTCTGAAGGAGAAAGAAAGCAACGAATCGAAAAGGCACAACAATTGATGCAGCAGGAAAAATTGGATGCTATTTTTATGGAGGGGACTACAACCTGCAATTATTATACTGGCCTGCGTTGGGGTCAAAGCGAACGAACTTTTGGTTTAGTAATTCCTGCAAAAGGTGCCATTGCATATGTGTGTCCGAAATTTGAGGAAGACAGAGCAAGAGAATTAATCAATCCGGTGTTTGGGCAAGAAGTTCGTTGCTGGGAAGAGCATGAAAGTCCGTTTGCTTTGATTGTCGGAATTGTCAAGGACAGGGGGGTAAAGCACCGACGTATTGGTATTGAAGAAAGAGTTCGTTTCTTTATAGCCGACGGAATTCGCCAATTAGGCCGTAGTTGGGAAATTGCTGATGCCACTCCTGTTACCGCAGGATGCAGGATGTATAAATCAGCTGCAGAACTGGCGTTGATGCAAAAAGCCAACGATGTTACAATTGAAGCTTATAAGGTTGCTTTTTCTACCATTCAACCTGGAATGACTCAATCACAGTTGAGCCGAATTATTTCAGCGGCTTTTGAAAAACTTGGGTTCACCGGAGGGGCTTCAGTACAAGTTGGAAAGTATTCTGCCATGCCCCACGGAAGCATCAAACCCCAGCAAATCATGGAAGGTGATGTTGTAATGGTTGATGGGGGAACTTCCTGCCAGGGTTATGCCTCAGATATTACCAGAACCATCGTAGTAGGAAAACCTTCCGACAAACAGATAGCAGTTTGGAACCTGGAGAAAAAAGCCCAGGATGCTGCTTTTGCTGCCATTCGACTGGGTGCCCCCTGTGAAGTAGTGGACGCAGCTGCCAGAGCCGTTATCGAAAATGGAGGGTACCAAAAAAATTATGGACTCCCTGGATTACCTCACAGAACAGGTCACGGAATTGGGATGGAAGGACATGAATGGACCAACTTCGTAAAGGGAAATACAACACCCATTGGAGTGGGGATGTGTTTCAGCGATGAACCCACTATTTCTATTCCCGGAGAATTCGGCATTCGCCTGGAAGACTGCCTTTACATCACGGAAGATGGTCCGCGTTTTTTCACCCCGCAGAGTGTTTCCATCGAGCAACCTTTCGGATAAAAGAATGTGCTCTTTTAAAAGAATATTTAGAAGAAGAAGAAGAACAACAGCAGTCAAGTCAATGCTGACAATTAAGTCATGAGTCAGTTCCCCTCTATTGTTCCTGCATCTGTGCTGGGTAAAAATGCTCCCAGCAACGATATTCAAATGGGAGTTATTGGTTGTGGTAGGTATGCCATCTCTCATGACATACCCCTAACTGCACTCTATCAGAATGCACGCATCATTGCAGTTTGCGATGTGGATGCTGTTCGCGCAGCAGCAGCACCTGCAATCATTCTATCAAATTATCAGCAAGCTGCTACCGAGCGAAATGAGCGAATCACAGACTGGACTATCAAAGTGTATGATAATTATCATGAATTATTACTCAATCAAGATATCGATGCAGTTATCATCAGTTTGCCCGACCACCAACATGCAGTTGTTGCTGTTCATGCAGTGAGAGCAGGGAAACATGTTTACCTCCAAAAACCAGCAACACTTACCATTGAGGAAGGAAAAATTTTAAGAGAAGAAGTTCGTCTAAGCGGGAAAATTGTTCAGATAGGTAGTCAACAAAGATCACTCTTCCCCTGGCCCCAATTTAAAAGAGCTGCAGAACTGGTTAGAAATGGCAGGATTGGAGAACTCAGAGAAGTGAAAATTGGCTTTCCTACAGATCCTGGAGGTGGTCATGCATCTCCTTTATCAATCCCTCCTGATTTTAATTATGATGCATGGCTGGGCCCTGCTTCCTATATAGATTATATGGAAGATCGGGTTCATACTCGAACCAATTATCTAACCGGCTTCTACCAGCGACCCGGTTGGCTACGCTGTGAATCATTTGCCTGCGGCATGATTACCAACTGGGGGTCCCATCACATTGATATTGCCCATTGGGCTATGGATACAGAATTTACAGGACCTACGCGAATTAATGGAAAAGCTAGTTTTCCAAGGGAAGATAAAAATTATAAAGGTATATGGGATGTGCATGGTCAATTTAATACAGAGGCGATCTATGAAAATGGAGTGAAGATGTACATTTCCGATCAACTACCCAATGGAATTCATTTCCAGGGTTCCGAAGGATGGATATGGGTTACCCGAGGAACCTGCTGTTGGAAGGATGGACTTCCTATCCCCGATTCGCAAGGAATCATTGCTCTCAATGCAAGCCACCCCGCAATACTAAATCCACTGGAAAAAAATCGAAAAATACAACTCTATGAAAGCATTGAACAACATGCGAATTGGTTGAGTTGTATTCAGGCGGGTACTACCCCTGTCTCACCCATCGAATTAGGTCACCGCAGCAATAGTGCCTGTATCTTACATTGGATTGCCATGAAAATAAAAAGAGAAATCTGCTGGGACCCAATCCATGAAACCTTTAGCAACTTAGATCCGGAAGCAAACGCACTACTTAGCCGCATAAGAAGAAAAGAATATGATTTTTAATTATATTGCTAACTTGAAAAACTAAATCACAAGAAGTTCATGTAAACAGGAATTTTTCTTACAATGATAAGGGCTTTACTTTTTGTTCAATTCCATTGTATGAGGTTATTTTTTTTAAATTGTATAACGTTGATACTTATATGTATTGCAGCGCAATCCTCCAACATGGTTTCGCCGGTTGTACCGGGTATTTATTCGCTGAATGAGAGAACAGAAGCACAGGCAGCACAGGCAGGTGGCCCATCCGGAAAACTGATTGTTTCCAAGCCGGTAAACAACAAATGTCTGTTTCACCTGCGATATTCTTCAGGTGCTCCTGCAAATAATCTTGGGCTCATCAAAGATTCTATAATGGTATATGGTACAAAAACTTTCTATAAAACTATTGACGATGCAAGTTGCAGGGTAGTTTTTGAATTCAATGAAAAGGGAGTTACCATTACACAGGAATCTACCGCCGGCTCATTCGCTTGTGGTTTTGGAAGAAATGTTCATGTAGGAGGATTTTATCATCGGATTCCTGTGGCACCGCTTCCAACAATTAAAACAGGCACAAGGAACATTGAGATTTTTTGGGCAGAATGGATGAGCTGGGATATACCGGGTAAAGCTTTGGTAACTAGTCTTGAAAATGGGAAATATAAAATCATTGGCAAACAGATAGAAAGAGATAAAAAAGGATACATGACGATTGATGGCACATTGAAGATGCTATCGGCAGCTCAAATGGAATTTGAGGGTACCATCATCAGCCAGGAAGCAATTATCAATAGTGGAAAAATTTGTACGCGAGAGGGAAAAATAAATTTTACCAAGAGTGAGCGCTTCAATAAGTGGGTTTCTAATCTACAGAAAAATTGGGGTGGTCAAAATGTTGATGAATACATTACAATCAGTTATTAAAACCCCTACCATGAATTCTTCGTTTTTGTCCGGATTTGATGCAATGCAGATTTCATTGACTCTTTTTATCTTGATGCTGCTGGTTTATATCATTGCCAAAATGATGGCCGGTCTGCGACCCTTTCAATCTTATGCAGATGACAACATCAATCCAATAGAAGGATCGTTGTTGGGACTGCTGGCGTTGCTTCTTGCTTTTACTTTTAGCATGTCGGCTTCCAGGTATGAAGCACGCAGAAATGTAATGGTCACTGAAGCCAACGATATTGGAACAGTTATTCTCCGTTGCGATCTTTATCCTGATTCTACCCGGACGAATTTGCGTATTTATCTGAAAGATTATGTGGAAGCAAGAATCAACTACTTTCAGGCAGGAGAGAATTTATCAAAAGAAAGAGCTGCATTGGCTTCGACCGAAACAATCGGGAAACTTATCTGGTCGGAAGTAGCTACCGCCTCCCGTCAGAAAGATAACCTGGTTGCTTCCAATCAGATGATTCCTGCGCTTAACGCAATGCTGGATATCGTTACCAATAGAAGTGCTGAAAAAAATGCAACTGTTCCCGACTCAATCCTGTGGTTGCTCTTTATGCTCTGTCTAGTATGTAGCTTTATCCTCGGATTTCGGAAGTCAACCAATAAAAATCCATTCATCATTAGTATGGTTTTTTCTTTGATGGTTTGTGCCTGTATTCATCTTATTATAGATCTTGACAGACCTAGAAAAGGATTTATTAATATGAAAGACACTCAACAATATATAATTGATCTTAGGAAAATGTTTTAGTATCTAAAAGTAGAAATCTCTTTTTCGGGTGGAGATTAAAACTCTACTGAAATAGATAAAATTTTTATCGATTGAGCATCCAACTCTTGAAATGAGAATAATTCGGTTCCATTTGGATGGAAGATGATTTTTTGGAAAAAAGGTCTTTTGCAGCGTCGGGCATCACAGGATCTATACCCAAAGTTCTATGTATTACATCCGGAAATTTAACCGGGTGAGCAGTAGCCAGGAAAATACCATTGGTGCCAGTATGTACAGATAAATAATCCTCCAATGCTTGAAAAGCAACCGCACCATGTGGATCTAACAAATAATGATTCGTCTCATAAACACGTTGAATACAAGCCAGGGTGGCAGCATCTGATATAGAATTCCCGGTTACCATTTGTCTAACAGAAGAGAAATCATGATGGAATAATTCAAGAATTCGGATAAAATTACTAGGGTCTCCAACATCCATGGCATTGGATATAGTTGGAACTGAAGTGCGTGACGAATAAGTTTCCCCTTGCAGAAATCTGGCAACTGCATCATTAGCGTTACAGGCAGCAATAAAATGGGCAACGGGTAAACCGGAACGACGGGCAACTAAGCCTGCAGCTAAATTTCCAAAATTACCACTGGGCACAGCAATTACCGGATCACCCGCCTCTTTTTCCCATTGTTGTATTGCAAAAAAATAATACAGTTGCTGGGGTAACCAACGTGCTATATTAATTGAATTAGCAGAAGTTAATTGATACTGCTGACTTACATCAACATCCATAAATGCCTCTTTCACCATTGACTGACAGTCATCAAAGCTTCCGTTGATTGCCAGGGCTGTAACGTTCTTCCCACAGGTTGTCAATTGCATCTCCTGAACAGGACTAACCTTCCCTATTGGATATAAGATGATTACTTCAACGCCTTCCACGTCCAAAAATCCATTGGCTACAGCCCCACCTGTATCGCCGGAAGTTGCAACCAAAACAGTGATTTTTCCGTGTTGATGTCGATAAAAATATCCAAGGCATCTGCTCATAAATCTGGCTCCCACATCTTTGAATGCCCAGGTAGGTCCATGAAATAATTCCAGTGCACTTATAGTTAAATTTACAGCAACAATTGGGGTGGGAAAATTGATGGTATCAATGACAATCTCCCTCAAAACATTGTCAGGGATTGATTCATTAACATAAGGCTGCATTATTTCAAAAGCCAACTCCTCTCTGGAAAGTGCTAAGAGTCGACTGAAATGATGTGGAGAATAAGTAGGAATAGATTCAGGAAAAAAAAGTCCCCGCGATGGTGCCTGTCCCATTAAGGTTGCCTGCTCAAAACTTACCCTAAAAGATGGATTCTGGATGTTATAAAAATTCATGTATGCCTCAGCTATTAGTCGTTGTATCGATTAATTTATTGAATAGTTACCCTTATTCCTTTAGAACAAATGCGGGTGACATAGGTGTGATGATCAAGTCCCATCGCAGTATATATTACCCTCATTTCTTGTTCAACACGCTGTGCGGTTAGGTGCTCACTGCTTAGCATAAAAATCGATGGCCCTGATCCGGAAATTCCACCGCCCAATGCCCCTGCTTCTATGCTCTTTTTTTTCACAGTATCAAAACCAGGTATTAAAATACTCCGTACGGGTTCAATCAAAACATCTTCCAATGAGCGACCTATTAATGTATGATCGCCCTTCATTAATCCGGCAACAAGTCCGGCAATATTCCCCCACTGACGAATAGCATCTTTCAACAGTATATTCTGTTTTAGTATACTTCTGGCATCAGAAGTTCTTACTTCAATCTGAGGATGAACAATGGTAACATACAAATCAGGGGCAGGTAAAGAAACAATATCAAGTGGAAAGATTGACCTAATCAAAGTAATTCCCCCATAAATACAAGGAGCAATATTATCTGCATGCTTAACTCCTGAAGCCAGCTTTTCGCCGTTCATCGCAAAACGTACCAACTCGTCGTTTTGATAAGATTGTTGTAATAAAATATTCGCTGCAACAACAGCACCGGCAGCGCTGGCTGCACTCGAACCTACACCACTCCCGGGTTTAATTTGTTTATTGATACGCAGCTCTAAACCAGTTTCCTTCAGACCTGCATCTTCTAATAATGAGAGCAAGGCCACACCGGCAACATTGCCGGTTGGATCACAGGATAATCCATAACTATCTTCATGTATAATAGTAAGGCCTGGCTGATCTTTCCTGCTAAGCTCCATTGTATCATACGGCACTTCGACCGCAAATCCAAGGACATCAAATCCACAGACCATATTAGCAACAGTTGCTGGAGTTCGAACTGTCACAGTCTTGATATCGCCCCCATTTTCAGGAGAAAGGGGAGAAAATATTTTGGCGGAAAAAATGAAGAGTGACATAAAATACTTTTATCTGGCTACACGGATGATGTCTGCAAAAACGCCAGATGCAGTTACATCAGCTCCTGCACCTGCACCCTTAATCACCATCGGTAATTCAGGATATCTTTCAGTGTAAAATAAAATAAGGTTGTCTTTTCCATACAAATGATAAAAATCAGAATCATCTGCGATGTGCTGTAGACCTACAGATGCTTTTCCGGCCTCATAAGTTGCCACAAATTTCAGCTTACAGGATTTAGCAGCAGCCTGATCGTACAAACTTTTAAAATGGGTTTCCTGTTTCTCCATTTCCCTATAAAAATCATCTACAGTTCCATCAAAGCATGCAGCAGGTAAAAAAGGATGATTAACAATATCATTCATTTCAAGTGCTTGTCCGGATTCTCTGGCTAATATCATGATTTTTCTCATAACATCTGTACCACCCAAATCAAGTCGGGGATCGGGCTCAGTATAACCTTCATTTTGTGCTTGTCGAACTACCTGAGCAAATGGAATAGTTCCATCATAATTATTGAATACGAAATTGAGCGTTCCGGATAAAACTGCCTGAATACTTCGAATAGAGTCACCACTGCGTAATAAATCATTGAGTGTCCCAATTACAGGCAAGCCCGCGCCAACGTTTGTTTCAAACAAGAACTGAGTATTGTATTCTCTTGTCAGTAATTTAAGATATCTGTAATGCTCATAAGCCGAAGAGCAGGCAATTTTATTGCAAGCAACCACAGCAATACTTTTCTCCAGTAAGGCACCATAAACTCCCGCCACAACATCATTGGCAGTCACATCCACAAAAACGCTATTACGCAAATTTGCCGACCGAATAGAAGCTACAAAATCATGGATAGTACCATTGGAGGATGATAGCAGTTGTTGACGCCAATCCGACAAATTAATTCCCTCTTCCTGTAACAGAATTTTTTTACTATTAGCCAACCCAGCCACCCTGATTTGTAACCGCATGTGTTCCTGGAGATAATTGATTTGCTGGTGCAATTGACCAATCAGTTTGCTTCCCACATTTCCGGTTCCTGCAATAAAGACATTCAGTTGTTTGTATGTTGTCTCAAAAAACTCCTCATGCAGAACGTTAATAGCTTTTTTTATGTCTTGATCAGAAAGAACAGCCGATATGTTTTTCTCAGATGAACCCTGAGCTATAGCTCTGACATTGATTCCGTTTCGACCCAATACACCAAACATTTTTCCACTTACACCCGGGTGACTCTTCATTTGTTCGCCCACCAAAGCAAGAATGGCCATTCCTGATTCAACCTGTAACGGCTCTACCTTACCTGTTTTGATTTCAGCATCAAAGGTACGATCTACTACCTCCTTGGCTAGTTCTGTATCATTTTCACTAATAGCTACACAAATAGAGTGCTCAGAGGAACTCTGCGTGATCAAAATCACATTGATTCCCCTATCTGCCAATACCTCAAACAATCGTTTGGAAAAACCAGGTATGCCAATCATTCCGCTCCCTTCTAGACTTAATAAGGATATTTTATTAATACTCGTTATGCCTCGGATAAAACTATCAGAGCTTGGTGCGGTTTTTTCAATAACTGTTCCGAAGTCTGCGGGAGCAAAAGTATTTTTTAACCATACCGGAATATTCTTACTCATCACTGGTTGTATGGTTGGCGGGTAAATGATTTTTGCACCAAAATGTGATAATTCCATTGCCTCCTGATAAGATATACGTGGTATTACCCTTGGATGCTGAACCAGTCTTGGATCAGCAGTCATCATTCCGCTAACATCTGTCCATATCTCTAATACACTTGCATCGGTGGCAGCTGCAAAGATAGCTGCTGTATAATCAGAGCCCCCTCTCCCAAGTGTAGTAGTATGACCATGCTCATCGGCGGCAATAAAGCCCGGAACTATATATAATCGGCAGGGATGTTCCGCAATATATTTTTTTATTCGTTGATTGGTCAAATCAAAATCGACCGAAGCTCTTCCAAAATAGCTGTCTGTTGCAATCAATTCTCTAGAATCAATCCATCGTTGTTTTAGGTGAGTGGCTTCTATACTTGCGGATAGTATAAGTGAAGACAAAAGTTCTCCGAAACTGACTATTTTATCCTTTGTGCGAGGCGACAACTCACCTAATAAAAATACACCCTCACAGATGCCTTCTAATTGATTGAACTGCTGTTTTACCCTGCTTAAAGTTGCGCTTTGTTGTTGAATAGGTAATAAGGAGCGTACCGCTTCTAAATGCCGTAATTCCATTTCTTGCACAAGTTGACGATAATTAATATCACCCTCCGCTGCCAGTTCACCGGTTTTTAACAATAAATCCGTTATACCACCCATAGCAGAAACCACCAAAATGGTTGTATCCTTTAGTAAGGCATCATTGACAATAGCAATTACCTTCTGCATATTCCCGGCATTGGCAACTGAGCTTCCACCAAATTTGATTACTTGCATTATCTATTCTTTCATTTTTATTTATTACCAAAAGAAATACAGGCTTCTTCCGACGAGATTATCCTTCTTAGATCTTACGGCAAATAATCAGATCAGATAACCGAATAAATTATCCTCCGGCTTTATTTCAGTATAATTGATCTGATATTGATTCAGGTGTTGAATCAGTTGGGTATAATCTGTTTTTTCTTTCAACTCTATGCCAACCAGTGCCGGTCCGGTCTCCTTGTTGTGCTTTTGCATATATTCAAACCTGGTGATATCATCATTCGGACCGAGTACATGACTAACAAATTCTTTGAGCGCACCGGGGCGTTGGGCAAAACGAATTAAAAAATAATGTTTAAGACCCTCATACTGCAGGGAGCGCTCTTTTATCTCTTGCATCCGATCAATATCATTGTTACTCCCACTTAGTACACAAACTACTTTTTTACCCACTATTTGATCAGCATAATCATCCAAAGCAGCAATTGAAAGGGCACCTGCCGGCTCTACAACAATGGCATCCTGATTATATAACTGCAAGATGGTAGTGCAAATTTTACCTTCAGGAACAAGATGCATTTCATCTATAGCGTCTTTACAATATTGGAATGTAACATCACCTACTTTTTTAACAGCAGCACCATCGACAAAACGATCAATATTTTCTACTACAACCGGCTGCCCAGCCTTCAATGCCTCTTGCATTGAAGGTGCGCCCGCAGGTTCTATTCCTATAATTTTTGTTGAAGGAGAATACAACTTAAAATAAGTGCCAACACCGGCACTGAGTCCACCTCCCCCTACCGGTAAGAAAAGGAAATCAATACCGGATAAGTCCTCCAGAATCTCCATCCCAACAGTTGCCTGTCCTTCGATGATTCTGCGGTCATCGAAGGCAGGAATAAAAACCATATTATTCTGAGCAGTATATAATAGGGCTGCCTGGGCACAATCATCATAAGTATCTCCTATTAAAATAACTTCCACCCAATCCTCTCCAAACATCCGTGTCTGGTTCACTTTTTGGTTAGGGGTGATAATCGGCATGAATATGACACCTTTTACCTGCAATTTTTTACAACTGTAAGCAAATCCCTGTGCGTGATTTCCTGCACTGGCACAAACAACTCCTTTTGCAAGTTGTTCCGGTGAACATCTGCTCATCATATTGTAGGCACCCCGTAACTTATAGGAACGAACAACCTGCAAGTCTTCCCGCTTCAGGTAAACCTGGCAATTGTATTGTCGAGACAAGGTACGGCTAAGGGTTACGGGTGTGTGTTTCACCACCTTTCTTAATCGCTCCCTTGTTCCAACAAAATCTAGTCCGCTATCGGTAACAGTTGCTTGCATGTAGAATAAGTATCGGAATCAATTAGTTATTTTCTGGACGAAGGCCTCGAACCGTTTTGCCAGCTTGCCACATTTCACTCTGGTTCAATTCCTTCAATTCTTCCTCGAGTTTCTCTCTGTAATCAGGTTTGCTATTACTCTCAATGGATTTAGCCGCTTCTTTTCCTGTAGCTACACTTTCGTAGAGTTCATTGAACACCGGTAATGTTGCATCGCGGAACTTTTTCCACCAATCCAATGCACCACGTTGAGCTGTTGTAGAACAATTGGCATACATCCAGTCCATACCATTTTCTGCAACCAGCGGCATCAGTGATTGTGTTAATTCTTCGACTGTCTCATTGAATGCTTCTGAAGGCGTATGTCCCTTTGAGCGCAATACCTGGTATTGTGCAGCAAAAATTCCCTGGATAGCACCCATCAAAGTACCACGTTCACCGGTCAGGTCACTATATACTTCTTTTTTGAAATCTGTTTCAAACAGGTAACCACTACCAATAGCAATACCTAAAGCGATAACGCGATCAAAAGCTTTTCCGGTTGCATCCTGGAAGATGGCATAACTACTATTTAAACCCCTGCCTTGTAAAAACATTCTACGCAAGGAAGTCCCGGAACCCTTGGGAGCGACCAGGAACACATCTACATCTGCCGGTGGAATGATGCCCGTTTGGTCATTATAAGTAATACCGAATCCATGAGAAAAATAAAGTGCCTTACCAGGGGTAAGATATTTTTTGACGGTGGGCCACATAGCGATTTGAGCTGCGTCGCTTAAAAGATAGCAGATGATTGTTCCACGTTGGAGTGCTTCCTCAATTTCGAAAAGAGATTCACCCGGAACAAATCCATCAGCAATGGCCTTGTCCCAACTCCTGGAATTTTTCCGCTGGCCAATAATTACATGAATGCCATTTTCCTTTTGATTCAGTGCCTGTCCGGGTCCCTGAACACCATAGCCGATCACGGCCACTACTTCATCTTTCAATACTTCCTGTGCTTTTGACAGAGGAAATTCATCGCGGGTAACAACATTTTCTTCTACGCCACCAAAATTTAATTTTGCCATTGGTTTGATTTTGATTGTACAATTGAACTTTTAAAATATTTACATGGAAAAAACTTCTTTGTGCTGATTGAGGTATTGATTTTCAATAAGTTCTTCTTTGGGTTCGGTTTGTTCAAACTCACGTAACTTTTCATGAAACCCTTTGCTGTCTTTAATGATGGCTACCCGGGCACTTCTCACAAATTCAATCAGTCCATAAGGAGCCAGGACTTGAACCAATTGATCCGTCTCCTCACGGTGACCGACTGTTTCAAATACCACATAGTCATTTCGAATGACAACAGCCCTGGCACCCTGCTCCCTTAATAATCGTTCCACTTTTACTTTTTCGGCAATTTGTGCAGTAGGAACTTTGTACAAAGCCAGTTCCTGCCAAATGATTTGCTCGTTGTTATTGTAATATGCTTTTAATACTTCCACCTGCTTTTCAATTTGACGTGCCAGCTTACGAACAACTTCTTCCGTCTCAACAATGACGATGGTAAATCTGTGAATGCCCTCTGCTTCTGAAGGGGAGGTATTTAAGCTTTCAATATTGATTTTCCTTCTTGAAAAAATAGTTGCAATCCTTACCAATAAGCCGATGTGGTTTTCTGTATATACGGTGATGGTATATTCTTGTTTCATTTTCTATAATTGAAGAGTCATTTATTTAAGTCTAATCTCGCTTACACTACAACCCTGAGGTACCATTGGAAATACATTGTTCTCCTTACCTACCATTACTTCCAGCAAATAAGCACCCTTATGGCTGATCATGGTATTTATTGCCTCATGCAATTCACTTCGATTGCTGACGCTGGCCCCAGATATTGCGTATGCCCTCGCTAATTGCACATAGTCGGGACTGGTAATATCTACAAAAGAATAGCGTTTGTCATGAAATAATTGCTGCCATTGACGTACCATGCCAAGAAATTGGTTATTGAGGATCAAAATTTTTACTTCTGCCTCCGTTTGCATGATGGTGCCGAGTTCCTGTAAAGTCATTTGAATACCGCCATCACCAATAATAGCAATCACAGTTCTATCAGGGGCACCGAATTTAGCACCTATCGCTGCGGGCAATGAAAAGCCCATGGTTCCTAATCCTCCAGAAGTTATGTTGCTCTTGGTTTGATTGAAGCGTGCATATCGACAAGCCACCATTTGATGTTGCCCTACATCTGTTACTATGATAGCATCACCACCTGTAATTTCATTGAGTTGACGAATGACTTCGCCCATGGTCAGCTGAGAAGTTTCGGGATGAAGTTCATTGAAAATGACTTCTTTGTTTTCTTCTGCGTCATGGTCCTTGAATTTTTGCAGCCAATTTGGGTGCTCTTTTTTTTGAATTAATTCAGTGAGCATAGGCAATGTTTCCTTACAATCTCCCCAAACACCTATGTCTGCTTTTACGTTTTTATCAATTTCAGAAGGGTCAATATCAAGGTGTATAATTTTTGCCTGTCGGGCATATTTATCAAGACGTCCGGTTACACGATCATCGAAGCGCATTCCAATCGCAATGAGCACATCACATTCATTGGTAAGAACATTGGGTCCGTAATTTCCATGCATACCCAGCATCCCAACATTCAAAGGATGATCTGTGGAAAGGGCACTTAAACCCAATATGGTCCAAGCAGCAGGAATACCTCCTTTTTCAATGAATGCTCTGAATTCATTTTCTGCCTTACCTAATATAACACCTTGCCCGAAAATCACAAATGGCTTATTGGCTTCATTGATTAATTGAGCAGCGGCATCTATAAATTCTTTTCTAACTATTGGCTTGGGTCGATAGCTTCTAACATGATGACAGGTTTCATAGCCCTTATAATCGAAGAGCTGAAGTTGTGCATTTTTAGTGATATCAATCAAAACCGGTCCCGGTCTGCCGCTTCGGGCTATGTAAAATGCTTTTGCCATGATTACCGGAATTTCTGCAGCATCGGTAATCTGGTAATTCCATTTGGTAACGGGTGAAGTAATATTAATAACATCCGTTTCCTGAAAAGCATCAGTACCCAATAAGTGAGCGAATACTTGTCCGGTAATCGCTACCACTGGAGTGCTATCAATCATTGCATCTGCCAATCCGGTTACCAGGTTGGTTGCACCCGGACCGCTGGTGGCAAAGACAACACCAACTCTACCGGAAGCCCTGGCATAACCTTGGGCTGCATGAATACCACCTTGTTCATGACGAACCAGAACATGCTTTAACCGATCGTGATAATCATATAAGGCATCATAGATAGGCATAATGGCACCACCGGGATATCCAAATATGGTATCAACTCCTTCTGCTACCAATGCATCCAATACAGCCCTGGATCCATTGATAGAAGTGGAACTTGATGTGTTGGAGGGAGCGGCAGGTGTTGCTTGAACTGATGGCATAAGGAAAATTTAAATAAGTTTATATTTCGTCAGTAACACATCCCTTTGATGCATCTTTAACCTGACGGGCATATTTGAATAACAGACCTTTACTCACTTTTAATGCAGGTTGTTGCCAGGCATTCCTGCGAGCAGCCATTTCTTCATCAGATATAAATAACTGCATGGTCTTTGTCTTCACATTGACTTCAATGATATCATCATCTTTTACTAAAGCAATGTTGCCGCCATCAAAAGCTTCCGGCATAACATGGCCTATAACAAATCCATGTGTTCCGCCACTGAATCTGCCATCAGTAATCAAGGCTACCGATTTACCGAGACCTACTCCAATGATAGCAGAAGTTGGCTTGAGCATTTCAGGCATTCCGGGAGCTCCCTTGGGTCCGACATATCTGATCACCACTACATCACCGGATTTTATTTTTCCTGAATTGATACCCTCCACCAGTTCAAACTCACCATCAAAAACCCTTGCTGGCCCTTTGAATAATTCTCCTTCCTTACCACTAATTTTTGCTACGCTTCCACCCGGTGCCAGGTTACCATATAAGATTTGTAAATGCCCGGTTGATTTAACCGGATTGCTGACTGGTCGAATAATATCCTGTGCCTGAAAATCCAGGTCAGCAGCTTGCTCCAGATTCTCTGTAATGGTTTTTCCAGTTACAGTCATGCAATCTCCATGTAACATGCCTTCCTTTAAAAGGTATTTCATTACAGCGGGTATTCCCCCATGTGGATGTAGGTCCTGCATCAGATATTTTCCACTTGGTTTGAAATCAGCCAGCACGGGGGTGCGATCACTGATGCGTTGGAAATCGTCTTGTGTTAATTCAACACCCACACTGCGTGCCATGGCAAGTAAATGCAATACAGCATTGGTACTTCCTCCAAGCACCATTACGATTGTAACAGCATTCTCAAAAGATTTACGAGACAGAATATCACTTGGCTTAATATCTTTTTCAAGTAAAACCCGGATGGCCTTTCCTGCTTCTATACACTCTTGCTGCTTGGCATCGCTGGTAGCTGGATTGGAGGAGGAATAGGGCAAACTCATTCCCAAAGCTTCAATTGCGGAGGCCATGGTGTTGGCAGTGTACATTCCACCACAGGCTCCTGCACCCGGACAAGCATGTTGTATGATTCCCTTGAAATCTTCTTCAGACAATTTTCCTGCTATCTTTTCACCCAATGCCTCAAAGGCAGAAATAATATTGAGGTGCTGACCTTTGTAATGACCCGGTGCAATGGTTCCGCCATAAACCATGATGGATGGGCGATTCAAGCGACCCATGGCAATTAGACAACCTGGCATATTTTTATCGCAACCCGGTACCGCAATTAACCCATCATAGTAATGCGCCCCGCAAATGGTTTCAATAGAGTCGGCGATGACATCTCTGCTCACCAGTGAATATCGCATACCATCGGTACCATTGCTCATACCATCACTCACTCCGATGGTATTAAAAATCAAACCTACCATATCATGGTTCCATACACTTTTTTTAATTTGTTGTGCCAGCTCATTCAAGTGCATGTTACAGGTATTCCCGTCATATCCCATACTGGCAATACCTACCTGAGCTTTCTGCATGTCTGCATCGGAAAGACCGATACCATACAGCATTGCCTGTGCGGCAGGTTGTGTTTCGTCTTGTGTTAATACTTTACTGTATTTATTCATTTCAGTTGACATAACAAAGCTTTCTTTTCTGAGTATGATTCAACTCGCTCAAACAGCGGGTTGAGTAACCAATTTTTTATACGCTTTTTGTATTTGATGACTTTTGCTGTTTTCCCAAGTTGAAGAAAAATTTCGGTCATCCAGAGAAGCTAATCCGATGACTTCTACTGCGGTTCCGCAAAAGAAAGCTGCATCTGCATCATACATCTCATCGGTACTAAAATATTTTTCCTGAACAGGTATTTGAAGGTCAGCAGCAAGTTCCAGTACCGTTGCTCTGGTGATACCGGCAAGAATATGCCCTGCGGGAGGTGTGTAAAGACAACCATTTTTTTCAATGAATACATTGGCTCCGGGGGCTTCAGCCACACTTCCATTCATGTCTAGTAACAGTGCTTCATCATAGCCATTAGCACGTGCTTCCTGACTGGCGACGATAGAATTCACATAATGACCGGCAGCTTTTGCATGTAAATGAAAAGCACGGGGGTTGGGGCGCTGAAAGGAAGAAGTTCGAACCCTCAGCAATTTCTCTCCAAGGAAGGGTGCCATTTGCCATGCCTGTATTACCAAAAAGGATTGATCATTGGGTGTAAAACTCATGTTGGCAGGAGCATACACTACCGGTCGTATATAAGCATCGCCCAACTGATTTCTATTCAGTACTTCATAAGTAATATCTATCAGTTCTTGTGTTTTCCAATGATAGGGCATATTGATAGCTAACGCCGACTGCCGAAGTCTGTCAAAATGTTCAACGGGCTTAAATATGCGCGTACTTCCATTGGAAGTCTGATAAGACCGGATTCCTTCAAAAACAGAATAGCCATAATGGAGTGACTGGCTATACAAATCCATCTTGGCATCTGCAGCCCGAATAAAATCACCATTTAGATAGATGATGGTTTGCTCATTATAATAAGTATTCATCGTATTTGTTTTTTATTCTTTTTTCATAAAAAAACCCCGCTTCTGAGAGGCGGGGTTGCTATCTTATTTATATAGTCAACAACTCAACCTCCCGGGTAAGCCGGAATAATAATAGTAATCACTGTAATGACTACTACGATTCGGGAGAAGGGATGTTGAAGATTGTGCACCATGAATTTGGCTTTGCTCTTCAAATATAATCTAATCCCGCGAAAAAAAAAACTATTTATCAATGAGCCGAGGTGTTGATAGCACTTCGGCAGGTTAAATAATGGTTGATTGATTCAATTGGTTATGCCCTGTTTTTCCTTGCTGCTCAGCATGACGTGTAATGAATCCGGCAATCAAATCACCAATGGCACTGGTGGAGTAGTTATTCACCGGATCTATATCAAGTGAAACAAATCCGCTCTTTAAAGTCCATTCCACCCCTTCCCGAACCTGGTTGGCCTCTTCTGCAAGTCCAAAGTGACCTAGCAGCATGGCTGTTGATAAAATGGATCCGAGAGGGTTGGCAACATCTTTTCCTGCGGCCTGTGGGTATGATCCATGAATGGGCTCGAATAAAGCAGCATGATTCCCCATGGATGCTGAAGGCAAGAGTCCAAGTGATCCACTCAAAACACTTGCCTCATCGCTCAAAATATCACCAAACATATTTTCAGTCAGCATCACATCAAACTGTGATGGATAGAGTATGATTTGCATGGCAGCATTATCGACAAACATGTAATCTACCTTCACATCCGGGTATATTGGCGCCATATCTTGTACTACCGATCTCCAAAGTCGAGAAGACTCTAAGACATTGGCTTTGTCGACAAGAGTCAATTTTTTTCTTCTTTGGCGGGCATATTGAAAAGCCAGCTGTGCAACCCTTTCAATTTCAAATCTCTGGTAAGTACAAGTGTCTGATGCGGTATTGCCGTCTTCACTTTTTTCCTTTTTGCCGAAGTATATGCCCCCAGTTAATTCACGAAAAATGATAAAATCTACTCCCCTTAGTTGCTTTTCTTTCAGAGGTGAAAGGTGCTGAAGGCCTGCATAAGTAGTCACCGGACGAATGTTTGCAAAAAGCTGTAATTCTTTTCTTAGTTGAAGCAATCCCTGTTCAGGACGAACTTTGGCCTGGGGGTCGTTGTCATATTTGGGATGTCCAATGGCTCCAAAAAGAATGGCATCAGAATGCATACAGCTATCAAGTGTAGATTTGGGTAAAGGTTCGCCAGTTTGATCAATGGCATCTGCTCCCATTAAACAATAGTCGTAATGAAAGGTATGCCCGTAAACAGTGGCCACAGCATCCAGTACTTTAACCGATTGAGCGGTTACTTCCTAACCAATGCCTCCTCCGTCTATGAATTTAATTTTCTGTTCCATGGATAATTGAGTGTCAGAGAGTACTATTGGGTAGTGCGGTGTAAGAAT
>JBJTTC010000003.1:0-25726 GCA_046079965.1 Sediminibacterium sp.
TCGTACTCCATGTAGGTCAGGTCGAGCGGCTGGCCGTCGATCGACGCCTGGTAGGTCTCGAGGTTCAGCACCAGCGTGTCGTACTGGACGATCTCGGGTGCGTGTTCGAGCGTCGGGTCGCCGGCGAGCAGGTGGCGGACCCTGGCCTCCAACTCCGCCGGGTGCGCCGGGGTGACGCAGAAGTCGTCGAAGTGGGCGTGTATCTTTATCATCGATAATCTCCAGCCCCTGCGTGAACTGACAAAAACTGACGTAAATACAGAGGTTAGATTTTTTGCCCCAGATCCTTACAAATACAAATTGCAGGGGAGTTATCCTCAATCTGCTTCCAACATCAGCGGATGGGTAACCGGAACCAAAGGGGTCTTACCGGAATTCTACTATTTCCTGAAAGATCGCAGTTCTGACGCTGTTCGCTTTGCCGTTTACGATGCGAAAGGCAATAAAATAAAAGATTTCAATGGTTCAGGTATCAAAGGACTGAACAGAGTTATCTGGGACCTCTCCATGAACCCACCAAAAGTAGCCAAGGGTGGATTTATTGCCGGAAGTCCGGTACTGTTCGCTTCGGTAATCGGACCTCGCGTTGCCGCCGGAAAGTATCGGGTTGTAATGACGCACAACAAAAAAGACCACGAACAGTGGATTACCATTCAACCCAATGATGATGCCGGATTTTCAGCTGCCAGTCTGCAACGTTTGTACGACCAATCAATGCGCTTATTCAGAGCAGAGGAAGAATTGTACCACCTGGTTGACACTTTAGATAAAAAATTAGCATGGTTGGGTAAAGAAGATACCACACAAAATGCCATTCAACAACAGGTTAAAAAAATAAACGATCTCAGAAAGGAGATCCTGGAATTAAATCGAAAGACGGTTTTCTTTGATGAATTTAAATTTCGCCGCAGACTCTGTGATTTGTATGTAAGTGTTTGCACCCAAACAGCTCCCTTGAGCAGCAGCGAGGAAAAAGGAATTGCAGTAATGGAGCAGGAACTGGCTGACATCAGTCGAAAGGTAAAAGCTCTGCTGTAATAAAAGACCGGTAATCCGGGTTTGGTTAAAAAAAGGGGTGGTGTACCGTGAGGAACATCACCCCTTTTGTTGTAAGAGAAATTGACCGCCTACCCTTATTCCCTTTTCATCATCCCGAACTTTTTTTAGCAGCAGTTTACAACCTTCGGGCAAAGCCGCCACATCATCGGATGTCAGCCAGGACATTTCCTCTATGAATTCATCAGAATCATCGTATGCACCTTCCACCCAGGCATACCGATCACCTCCATGATAACGAAGCGATGTTTGGTTATCATCCTCATCAAATTCAATTAGAGCGGCCCAGGTCTCCTGGTCCTCAAAGTCAAACCTTATCTCTACTTGCGGTACTTCCGATAACCTTATCAACAAAGCATGAACCGGATGTTTGTCCCCGGTAGCGCTGGATGTTTTTGCCATACAAATCTGGTTGAAGTGCTAAATTAAATTGAAAAATGCTACGGGACTCTTTTATCACCATAAAAATTCAAAACCACCTTTTTTAAAAAACCAATGCCCCCGCAGTTATCCCTATTTAGGAGGCTCTCCTGCAATGTCCACCCGGACAAATACCCGAAAAAATTTCCTTTCTTCTGCTACATCATTTGCAGTTTATGAATGGCACTAAAAGCCAGCTGAAATGAGCCCCCTCTATTTTGCCAGAAAAACAGGAAAGTGCTAAGTTCTCACTGCTGATAAGAGACCTTTAAAATTTTACCTCTTTACCCTTGTAAAATTAATCTCTATACACTTACACTGAAATCCCTCAGGGCATCGTTCAGACTCGTTTTTAAGTCTGTGCTTGGTTTTCTTTGACCTATGATCAATGCACAGCTTACTCCAAAATCTCCAGCGGGAAATGATTTTTGAATACTGCCCGGAATAACAACACTTCTTGCAGGAACTTTACCTCTGTATTCGATGGGTGCCTTTCCTGAAACATCAATGATTCTGGTTGATTGCGTGAGCACTACATTGGCACCCAATACTGCCTCTCTTTCTATGTGAACACCCTCAACAACAATGCACCTGCTTCCAATGAAACATCCATCTTCAATGATTACCGGACTGGCCTGAAGGGGTTCCAGTACCCCCCCAATTCCAACACCGCCACTCAAGTGAACATTTTTACCAATTTGCGCGCAACTGCCCACTGTTGCCCAGGTATCGACCATACTCCCTTCATCAACGAAGGCACCGATGTTCACATATGAAGGCATCAAAATCACTCCCGGTGCAATATAGGCGCCATACCTGGCTGTAGCGGGGGGCACTGCACGAACCCCCAGTTCCCGGTAACCCCGCTTGAGCAACATTTTATCATAAAACTCAAAGGGGGAAAGCTCCCAGGTTTTCATGGGTTGAATACCAAAATAGAGCAGAATCGCTTGTTTGATCCATTCATTCACCCGCCAGCCATCCTCAAAAGGCTCTGCTACCCTCCATCTGCCTTTGTCCAATTCCTCCATTACTTCCTTTACCGCCGCAACATAGTTTTCCTCTTTCAATAAATCCCGGTTCATCCAGGCGGCAGCAATCAGTTCCTTGCAATCCATGCGTACATTTTTTGCAAACATACAATGAGAATTTTTATGTCTGATTATTTACCGCTAAAGCGTAATTTTCCTCCCTTAAGATGGGAAATACATTTGATTTCGATATTGAAAACTGTCTGCGTGTTTTGCATGCCGGCGGTTTAATCTTGTATCCAACCGATACGGTCTGGGGCATTGGATGTGATGCTACCAATGAGGCTGCTGTTGAACGCATTTACCAGCTAAAAAAAAGAAACAACCACAAAGCCATGATTGTCCTGGTGGCTGAAGAAAAAGACATTCTTTCCCATGTTTCCCAAACCGATCTTCGCATTTTCGATTACATCAAAGGGGTTCATCAACCTACTACCGTTATTTATGAGCATGCAATAGGGTTGGCTACAAACCTGCTGGAAGAAAATGGCTCTATCGGTATCAGAATTTGCAGGGATCCTTTTTGCCGACAGCTCATCAAGCGGTTCAGAAAACCCCTGGTAGGAACTTCTGCCAATATCAGCGGATACCCCGCACCAACCTGCTTTCAGGACATTGACTTCCTCATCTTGCAGGGAGTAGATTACGTGGTGAACCATCGACGCGATGAACTGACTCCGGGTCGCCCATCTTCAATTGTTAAATGTGAAAAAGATGGAAGCATCACCATCCTTCGTCCATGATTTACCGCCGGTATTAATTTTATAAGAAGCAGCTGCCCGACATATCACAAAACGTACATTTGTGGTATGCCCAAGATTCTTATCATACAAACGGCATTCATCGGCGATGCAGTTCTGGCAACTGCCTTGCAGGAAAAAATTCACCAAAAAGACCCTAGTGCAGACATTCACTGGTTGGTTCGAAAAGGAAATGAAACATTGTGGGCGGGGCATCCCTACGTAACCAAAGTTTGGATTTGGAACAAGGGCAAAAACAAGTACACCGAATTGTACCGTTTGATCACTTCTATACGAAAGGAGAAATATGACAAGGTCATCAATGTACAACGCTTTGCTGCTACCGGATTACTGACCGCTTTTTCCGGAGCTACTGAAACCATTGGGTTTGATAAAAATCCTTTTTCCAGGTTTTTTACTTACCGCGTTCAGCACCTGATTGGCGGTGGGAAAAATGCTATTCATGAAGTAGATAGAAACCAACGATTGATTGCTCATTTCACTGATGATAAAGCAGCCCTTCCGCGCCTTTACCCAACAACTGCCGACCAGCAAAAAATTACTCCCTTTCTTCAGCAACCCTATGTATGCATTGCGCCTGCCTCCGTTTGGTTTACCAAACAATTTCCTCCACAACAGTGGGTTGACCTTATCAGGCAATTGCCTGCAGAGTACACTATCTATCTGCTGGGCGGTCCGGGTGACAGAAAGTTGTGTGAACAGATTGTCAAAGAAAGTGCAAGAGAAAAAATCACCAATTTATGTGGAGTACTTAATTTTTTAGCAGCTGCGGCTTTGCAGGAAAAAGCAGTGATGAATTATGTCAATGATTCAGCACCCCTGCATTTTGCTTCTGCCATGAATGCCCCTGTCACTGCTGTCTATTGCTCTACACTTCCTGCCTTCGGCTTTGGACCGCTTTCCGACAATAGCCACCTAGTCGAAACTGCCCTTCCATTAAAATGCCGACCCTGCGGACTTCATGGTAAAATAACCTGTCCGGAAAAGCATTTTCGTTGTGCAACTACCATCACCACGCAACAACTTTTGTACGTCTTACCCGACACGAACTGAAACAATTGTACCTTTACCGGGCATGTATATTCATTGTACCCCTCAGGAAAGTAAATGGTTGTCAATTGTCGCACACCGGGCAGCGGAACTGGGCTATCCTTGTTATCTGATTGGTGGATTTGTGCGGGACAAGATATTGGGTCGGCCTGTAGATGATGCCGATATTGTATGCCTAGGAGATGGCATACTACTGGCAAAAGCGGTAGCTGATTCCATTCATCCCAAACCCCCATTGGCTGTTTTTAAAAATTTTGGGACAGCTCAAATTAAATTACCCGGTCTGGAAATTGAATTCGTAGGTGCCAGAAAAGAGAGCTATCGACCCGACAGCCGCAAACCCTCTGTTTTAGCGGGAACCATAGAAGATGATCAGAACAGGCGTGACTTCACCATCAATGCCATGGCTATTTCTTTGAATGAAGCCAACTATGGAGAACTGATTGATCCGTTTGGTGGAATGTCGGACCTGGACAGGCATTTGATCAAAACTCCTTTGCAACCCGAACAGACTTTTGCTGATGACCCGTTGCGCATGATGCGTGCCATCCGTTTTGCCAACCAGCTGGAATTCAACATTGATCAGGAAACCTTTCAGGCCATCCGGTCTCAGTCCCACCGCCTGAGCATAGTATCTCAGGAACGGATCACTGAAGAGCTCAACAAAATCATGCACTGTAAAAAACCATCCATTGGTTGGAATTTACTGTTGGACAGCAATTTACTGCCCCTCATTTTACCTGCTGTAAAAGAACTTCAGGGGGCTGAATACATTGATGGAATGGGACACAAAGATAATTTCCATCATACCCTGCAAGTACTGGACAATGTAGCTGCTGTATCCGACGATCTCTGGCTTCGATGGGCAGCTTTGTTACACGACATAGGTAAACCGGCAACCAAACAATTTGAACCGGGACATGGATTTACATTTCATGGTCATGAAGTGGTAGGAGCCCGTATGGTGCCTAAAATATTCAATCGACTAAAACTACCCATGAATGAAAAAATGAAGTGGGTTCAGAAACTGGTTCTGCTGCACCTCCGGCCCATCAGTCTTACCAAAGAAAATATTACCGACAGTGCAGTTCGCCGCCTCCTTTATGATGCAGGAGAAGACATAGATAGCCTGATGTTGCTTTGTGAAGCAGACATCACCAGCAAAAACAAGCTGAAAGTGAAGCGCTACCTGCGCAATTTTGAATGGGTAAGAAAAAGAATGCAGGAGGTGGAGGAAACAGACCGGCTTCGCAATTGGCAGCCACCCATAACCGGTGAAATGATCATGGAATATTTTCAAATACCACCGGGAAAGAAAGTGGGAATCATCAAGGATGCCATCCGGGAGGCCATCCTCGATGGATTAATTCCTAATGAATATGAAGCCGCATTCTTGTTCATGCAGGAAAAAGGGAAAGAACTTCAGCTCACGGCAAGAAAATAACTATTTTTACAACCACCTGTTCATTGAACAGCATATTGAAGCTACATGGCAGTTTTAAAGTTCCGAGTTTACCTGGAAGAAGATGATTCCGTTTATCGGGATATCGTTGTTCTCCACCACCAGAGTTTTTTTGAATTACACCAGACCATCCTAAAGGCCTTTGAGTTCGATCAGAAACATGGGGCCACTTTTTTTCGCAGCAATGACAACTGGGCCCGGGGTCGTGAAATCAGCCTCGAAAGATACGATAGAGATTATCGGGTAGAACCGCTGTTGATGAAAGATGTAACCATCGGCTCTGAAATCAAAGATACCAGTCAGAAATTTGTTTATGAGTACGATTTCAACAAACATTGGATTTTCCTCATCGAACTGATCAATGTAAGCAAAGACATCAACCACCGGCTCAGCTATCCGGTTATCACCCGAACCGAAGGCATCGGTCCACAACAATATGGAACCAAAAGTCTTTTGGGCAACAAATTTGCTGACATAGAAGAAAAGTATGATCTCTCCCAAACGGCTGAGGGTTTTGGCAGCGAAGGAGAAGAAGAGGAGGTTTCAGACGATGCAGAAGTATCGGATGAAACGGATGAGATGATGGACAATGAAGATGTCTAGCCCGAAGATGAATAATTCCCGGCATTGAGCAATATTTCTAAGGTTATCATTATCGCCGGTCCCACAGCAGTGGGCAAAACAGCCCTTGCCATTGAGCTGGCCCGGCGCATTGGAGCGGAAATCATATCTGCCGATTCCCGCCAGTGTTATCGTGAGCTTTCAATCGGGGTAGCCCGCCCCTCCGAGGAAGAATTAAATCAAGTACCCCATCATTTCATTGCATCCCATTCGCTGACAGATCAGGTGAATGCTGCCCTGTTTGAAAAAGAGGCATTGGAAATTACCCGGCAATTGCTGCTAAAAGACACAAGGGTGGTTATAACGGGAGGAACAGGCCTTTACATCAAAGCATTCATGAATGGCCTGGATCCCATTCCGGTAGTTCCCGACGAAATAAGACAATCACTGCAAGCTGCTTATGAAGCTAATGGACTTACCTGGTTACAAGATCAAATACAAAGACTGGATCCTACTTTTTGGGAAACAGCAGAACAACAAAATCCCAGAAGACTGCAAAGGGCATTGGAAGTAATTCATGCAACCGGAAATTCTATCCTGCATTTTCGCCAATCATCAAAGACTGAAAGGCCATTTCAAATGTTGCCGGTTTGTTTAACCCTGCCAACACCCATCTTAAGAGAGAGAATAGATAGCAGGATAGCAATTATGATGAATGACGGGTGGCTGGAAGAAGTGAGACAACTATTGCCCTATCGTCACTTGCCTGCACTGCAAACCGTAGGTTACCGGGAACTAATCGAACACCTCGATGGAAGAACCACGCTTGAGGAAGCCACGAATAAAATAAGTATCAATACCTGGCAATATGCCCGGAGGCAGATGACCTGGTGGAAAAAGCAAAAGGAGTTTGCGTTCCTTCCCGCTACTGAGCATTCTTTAAATTTTCTACTTGAGCAATGCTGCTCCTGAATTTACAATTCTACCCAAAAGGATTTTTGGAAACTTAGAATTTGAACCCGATAGTCGCCAGCATCCTGCCCATGCTTCCGGTTTGTTCGGCGAAAGTATTGGGTTTATCATTCAACAGATAAGGAAAACGTACGTCCCTGTTAAAAGTATGTGCATAGGTCAGGTCGATGAAAATACCTTTGTTCCTGTAACCGATACCGCCACTGGCAACAGTTCGACCGGCCTTGAATTCACTGTTGTAAGGACTTCCATAATAGGCTCCCCCCAGGCGAAGCATGAAAGTATTTAATTTGATTTCACCTCCCAATCGGGCGTTGATGTTACCACGGTAAATATCTCGAATGGTTTCATTCAGGTAGCGGTAATAGGCATCCAATTGTTCAGATACAAATTCCCCACCATAAAATCTTGCTCCACGATAATTCACAAATTCGAGATCAGCACTGATGAAAGCACGTTGTAATCGTGTATCATTGATTTCCCGGAAAACATGGCTCAGACTCACCAAGGCACGCCAGGGGGTAATCATGGTATATTCACGGTTGCCTGCTTCCCCACTATTCAGCCGATCACTTGTTTCCGTTCTCTCTCCTGCATAAGTTTCAGTATTGGCAGTAATGGAGCTCCTGATTTTATCACGAAAGCCAATCATTTGTGGTGTATGGAGAGCAAAACCAAGGCGCCACATAGCTGCCGGCTTATAAATCAATCCCAGCTTGGCGCCAATACCAAAACCATTCGAAGAAAACAATTCTTTGTATTCAAAGAAACTGAACTGATTGTTGGGATTGTTGGTTGCATCGCGTTCGCTGTAAAATAGCTCCCTGCTGAATTGAATGATGGGAAGAGTCAAACTGGCTCCCACATATAGTTTGTCTTCAACATTGCCTGCTGTTCCAATGGCAACCTCATTAAAGCTGCCCCTGGTAATGGCATCATAAAATTGATATACCCCGGAAGTGATGGGGACCAAACTCTGGTAGCCGTTGAATAAGCCTCCGGGTCCGTTGGTTGTATCTACCAGAAAAGTTCGGAAAGCCAGGGAGGAACCGAAGATATACCTGCTTAGCGCCGCATTGGTATCTGCTTTATCGCGCACCAGTTCCTCCAGGTATTGCTCGGTGAAGGAACTTACATTGTTGAACCCCCTGAATGAAACCCGGTTCTGATAATTGGCCAGTTGTGTTACTGAAATGGCAAATGCACTGCTGTTGTACCTTGAATATCCGTTTCTCCTGCTGTGGCCCCATACTGCACCAATGGTGCCATATTCAAAAGCGTTCCTGTTATTGGCTGTGTCATTTCCACGAAAAGAAAAGCGGTTGTTATTCAGGCTCATTCCTGGTGTGAGTACTACCTCGCTTGTTTTATACATACCGAGTCCGGCAGGATTGATGTGATTGGCAGAAAGATCACCTCCCAATGAACCCATGGTACCTCCGATAGCTACCAGGCGGGCGGTTCCATTTTGAGTGAACCAGGCCGTGCGAAGCGCATCCTCGGGCAATTGTGCTTGCAATCCAATGGCAGTGCAAAAGGAGAGTAGTACAAGTATTGATTTACATTTCATGGAAGGATGATTTCAATTGCGACAATAGTGTAGTGCTTCCTGCAATAGAAGAAATTGAATGAGCGATGAAAATGGTTAACTGCTAATTGCCTCTTCCGCCCCTGCCTCCGCTGGCGGAAGAACCAACACTGCCAAATCCACCACTGTAACCGCCCGCAGAAGATGAAGGAGCTGAACTGTATCCGGAAGAATTATCAAAGCTGCGGGATGGACGACCATACGTTCCCCCGTCATAACCACCACCGGAAGGTGAAAAAACAGTACGCATCAGACTTCCGAAAGATCTTCCTGAACTACCATTGCTTCCATTTTGCCTATTCAGGAAATAAGTTGTACTGTTTGAATTATTGTAAGCTTTGTTGCGCGCAGCAGACAAGGAGCTGAGAGAAGGAGTGCCCACTGAAAATTTCGGTGTACCATAGCTGATGAGAGTAAAATAAGGATTATTCCATCCAAATCCACCAAACATGTTCCAGCCACCGAATCCTCCCATACCACCGGTGAAACCCCATCCGCCATTCATGGGGAAGAAAGGATGTCCCCAATTGTTGAATGTCGGACAAGTAAAGCAGTCATAGAAAGAATTGAAGCGGGAAAAACTCATCGGCGCAAAACTGTACCTGCAATCATTCCAGTAGCTGAAATCATCTATTGATGACCATCTGCTGCGATTGGCAACTTTTCTGCGCAGGTAAGCATCGTCCTGCGAACCCATATACTCCTGGTATTCCTCCCTGTTTCTCTTGTTCTGATATTCTTCTGTACCCACCGTTTTTCCGGGAGAAAAATAAATGTCATCCGGTGTTTGTCCTGCCTTGTAAGCTGTGCTGCAAGAAGTCAGGAAAAGAACACCAACCAGAGAACTTACCCAAACTGTTTTCATAAAGGTGGTTTTAGAGATGAGATAAAGTTAGTTACATTTGCGCAACTCTTCTTGATTTTTAACAAATACAAAAGTCATGCCAACAATTGTTAGTTAACAGGAGGGCAAGTAAAAGATTGATTATGAGCAAGGAAATTACATCTCGTGCCGAAGATTATTCCCAATGGTACAATGATCTGGTGATCAAAGGTAGTTTGGCTGATTACAGTGCAGTGAGGGGTTGTATGGTCATCAAACCATATGGTTTTGCCCTTTGGGAGAATATGCGGGATGTGCTTGATAGGATGTTCAAGGAAACCGGGCATCAAAATGCATATTTTCCACTTTTTGTTCCCAAGAGTCTTTTTGAAGCGGAGGAAAAAAATGCAGAAGGATTCGCTAAAGAATGTGCTGTAGTTACCCATTACCGGTTAAAATCCGATCCGGAAAATGCCGGAAAGCTCATGGTAGATCCGGAGGCGAAACTGGAGGAAGAATTGGTGGTAAGACCTACCAGCGAAGCCATTATATGGAATACATATAAGGGCTGGATTCAATCTTATCGCGACCTGCCCATTCTGGTCAACCAGTGGGCGAATGTAGTTCGCTGGGAAATGCGTACCCGCTTGTTTTTACGAACTGCTGAATTTCTATGGCAGGAAGGGCATACTGCTCATGCCACCCGGGAGGAAGCAGTGATTGAAACCGAGAAAATGCTCGATGTATATGCCGATTTTGTTGAAAACTGGATGGCATTGCCAGTAATTAAAGGCATTAAATCTCCCAATGAAAGATTTGCCGGAGCTGAAGATACTTATTGCATAGAAGCGCTGATGCAAGATGGTAAAGCCTTGCAGGCAGGCACCTCCCATTTCCTGGGACAGAATTTTGCCCGTGCTTTCGATGTGAAATTCAGTGACCGTGAGAACAAACTAGATTATGTCTGGGCCACCAGCTGGGGGGTGAGTACCCGCTTGATTGGTGCTCTGGTAATGGCGCACAGCGATGATCAGGGGTTGATACTTCCACCCAAACTGGCACCGGTTCAGGTGGTCATCGTTCCCATATTCAAAGGAACTGAACAAAAAGCTTTGTTGGATGAAGCCGTATTGCCACTGATGAAGGAACTTCATTCCTTGGGCATTTCTGTTAAATATGATGACAGTGACAATGCAAGACCGGGTTGGAAATTTGCTGAATATGAAATGAAAGGGGTACCTGTTCGCCTGGCTATTGGTGCACGTGACCTGGAAAACAAAGTGGTGGAGGTTGCCCGAAGAGATACCAAAGAGAAAACAAACGTACCCCTGGAAGGCATAGCTGCTTACATACAGCAATTGCTGGAAGCCATTCAGGAAAACCTTTACAGAAGGGCCCTTCAATTTAGAGAAGAGCACATCACGCCTGCCAACAGCTGGGAAGAGTTTATTTCTATGCTAGACAGCAAAGGTGGTTTTGTTTCTGCCCACTGGGATGGTTCAGCAGCAACCGAAGAAAAAATCAAGGAACTCAGCAAAGCAACCATACGCTGCATTCCCCTCAACAATCCTCTCGAGAAAGGAACCTGCGTCTTGACCGGACAACCCTCCAAACAGCGGGTATTGTTTGCCAGGGCTTACTGATGCTTCTAAACAGATAATTAAATTCACCCATGAAGCAGAAGGAAGTACCCGCTTACCTGCTCCCATACCTTAACGGTCAGGTCATTCTGATGGATAAGCCATTGCACTGGACTTCCTTCGATGTTGTTCGGAAGGTCAGGTACCTTACCCGAATAATGAAAGTGGGACATGCAGGAACGCTAGATCCTTTGGCTACTGGTCTCCTCATTGTTTGTACCGGAAAATTCACCAAGGAGATCAATCGTTACATGGGAATGGAAAAGGAATATACCGGAACGATTACCATCGGTGCTGTCACTCCTACATATGATCTGGAAAGCGTGCCCACCCAACATCAAACCTATGATCATTTAACTTCCGACGATATCAACCGGGCAGTCCGGCAACTGAGCGGTCCTATCTTACAAATACCACCCCAACATTCCGCCATTAAGAAAGATGGTCAGCCGGTTTATCTGGCAGCCAGAAAAGGAAAAGAAATTATTTTGGAGCCCAGACCGGTGAACATTTACATTTTTGAAATTACTTCCATCTCAGGGCCCCAACTTCATTTTCGGGTGGTCTGTTCCACAGGAACCTATATTCGCAGTTTAGCCCACGACCTTGGACAACTGCTCGGAACCGGCGCTTACCTGAGTAGTCTTAGGAGAACTCGGATAGGAGCATTCAAAGTAGAGGATGCCCTAACACCCGAACAGTTCCAACAAAAGATAGAGGAATTATCTGCTGCATCAGAAGGGCAAACCAATGCCCAGTTGTAATCCAAAATTTTCGACGGTAAGTCCATTCGACCTTTTTTCCGTGAAGTTCAAAGTATTCAACCATCCATTGTTGGAAGGACGGGCAGGATCTTTTAATTTGTAAGCACCATCTAATCGAATCAGGAAATAAGTAAAGTCAACCCGCAAACCCACCCCTGCAGCGATGGCCAGGTCTTGTCCCAATCTTTTCAATGAAAACCTGGCATCGGGATCACCGGGAATGTTTTTAATGCTCCAGACATTACCAATATCTGTAAACAAAGCAGACTCAATTTTAAAGCCACCGATACTTGTAAGCCTGAAACGATACTCCAGGTTCACTTCGAGCTGCATATCGCCAAAACGGTCTCGATAGCTTGTCTTGGGAATGGTATCACTTTGTACAGAGCTGCCCAAACCGATTTGTCTTAATCGCCAGGCACGCATGCTGTTGGGACCACCGCCAAAAAATTGTTTGAAGAAGGGCAGGGTATTTCCAATCAGTGGATCTGAGCCATAATTATAACCAATGCCTGCAAATGCCCGAAAAGCCAATGAATTTTTATCATACTTGATCGTTTGTCTGTATTCTGCTTCTGATTTGATAAAACGATAAATCTGTGAGGCATTGGCATTGAACAATGCAAACAAACCTCCTGATTCTTCCAAACCAAAACGAATGAAATGATTTTTGTTCGGATTGCGGGGTGCAGCAAAACTTTTGAACAATGTCAATGTTTGTCCGAATACCCTTCCTTCATTGAATGATGTTTGCAGGAAGGGGTTGTTCAGCAACAAGCTATCCAATTTGTAAAATTTTTCAATGGTGTATAATTCTACATTGATCGGCTTGAATAGCCAGGTAATGTTCTTCTTTTTCCATTCATACCCCCAACTGGCAACCAATGACCGCAACCAATAAAAGTCCCGCCTGTTTACGAAGGATCCTGTTAAGTTTAGAAGTGTTCTCCTGTCATCTGCCTTCTGCAGGGGTCTCCATTTTCTGACAGGTAAAATGAGTCTTGGAAATGAATAAGTATGTCCCAGACTGATGTGAAAAGTTTGCACGAGAGGTCCGGACTGGCTATTGAGGATGTTCAATTCTACTCCTGTTCTGAAGGAGGTCACTGATTGAACCGATCTTTTCCAAACATTCCTGTTGATGTAACTTAGGTTGGTAGATAATCCCCAAAGATTTCCAGCTCCAAGATCAGTGGTATTTCTGCTGCCTTCCAGGTCTATTGAAAAACTTTGTTTGATGGCTGGAACCAAGAAGTAGTGAATATCCAATGTGTCTTTATCTCGTTGCACAATCTTAGCATCTGCCGATTGCCAGGCACCCAGTTTGGTCAGGGCGTTCAGTGTTTTGAAATAATTTTTCTCGTTGTAAGGCTCCCCCTTTTGAAGGTAAGTATGTTCCAGCATGGGTTGTGCAAAAAAGGTTCCCTTTTTGTATCGCATAACTGAAGAGGGATAATCATTTTGCAGCCAGTTTTTCACCAAAAGCAAGCTATCGGGTAAATCAGTCAATTTTGTCTCCGGATAATAATACTGTGTTCCAATTTTGTAAGGAATAAGCACGGAACTGTCCACCGGGTCTCTTCTTTCCATTGAAACGGGCCAGGTGGTATTCTTTTGTCGGTTTTTATTTGCCAATAGCATGATCTCTACCAGCTGCAGCGGATCGAGTGTTAACTCGAAAAGAGATCTGTCCAGGGTATCTACATGGGCAAAAATATGTTCCCGCGTGAATTGATAATAGCCGTATTGCCGGTACAGATTCACCAGTCTGTCCAGCTCATCGCTGATAGCACCCTTGGTGTAAGGAGTCCCCGGCCGAATCAGGCTATTGCTTTTTTCCCTCAGGGTCAATGCCTGCAAATTACTGTCTTTCAGTTCATAGACTATTGAATCGAAACTGATGTTTTTGCCCAGATCAATTTCCATTGCGATGCGCAACCTCTCCTGGTTTTTAACATAATCTGTTGTGATCATTGGGTCAAACCGGGCATAATAAAAACCCTGAGAGTTAAGGTATTCATTCATATAACCTATGCTTTTCTCCAGGTTTGCTGAGTCATAGACTGCAGGATTTTTTATTACATATCTCAAGCCCAGTTGCGAGACTTTTTTTACGCGAATGCTGTCATCCCAATAATTTCCCAATGCATTGGTAAGCCGTATCCTTTCATCTTTGGAAATATCTCCCTGAACTATGATCTTCGTATCATAAACAAAGGGCTTCAGAAAAGGAGGGTTGCTGATAATCGTCCTTTTTTCCAAACTGCAGGAACTGAAGAATATAAGTCCCGCAAAAGCCAGAATATGATGTTTATATTTATGCATTCAATCAACTTGCATGATCAGTAAGCGGGAAGTCAAATATATTCAAAGTTTGTGCCAGAAAAAACACAGGGAGGAAGAGCGTCTTTTCATTGTTGAAGGGGTGAAGGCTGTTGGCGAACTCTTGAAAAGTGATTGGCAGGTTCGATTGATATGTGCCACCCAAGAATGGTTGAGCGCAAACGAAAATGTTTCGGTCCCGGTGCAGGAAGCAGGAGAGGAGCAAATTCAACAAATGAGCGGTCTTCGTTCAGCCCGATCGGTTCTTGCACTGGTTGAAATGCCCTTTGAAGCGGAAATCCCTGGGCAGCCGGAAGGAATAACCCTGGTTTTGGATGCCATTCAGGACCCGGGTAACCTGGGAACTATCCTGCGCATAGCTGATTGGTTTGGAATAGACCAGGTCATTGCCGGCGAAGGCACAGCCGATGTCTTCAACCCAAAAGTCATTCAAAGCAGTATGGGTAGTTTTCTTCGCGTAAGGATAGGTTATACCTCACTCCCGGAATGGCTGCGTCAATATTCATCACCAATAATGGGGGCTGTGCTAACGGGCAGGTCGGTTTATGAAGAAGCTCCCCGTGAAAAAGCCGCATTGCTCATCGGAAATGAAGGCCATGGCATTCAATCCTCTCTGCTGGAATTGATACAGTTCCCGTTGTCCATTCCTCGTTTTGGGAATGCCGAATCACTGAATGCAGCAGTTGCTACAGGTATTTTGCTGTCTTACTTGAAAAGGAAATAAATCAGATTAAGAAGCGATTCGGGCCATCTCTGCCTCTTCCAGTTCCTGCATTCTTTTTTGGCGAGCAGCCATTGTTTCAACCTGGGCAGTTACGATGGTGGCTGAGGAGGGGGCAATTCCGTTATTGGCAACTTGATTTTTTATCAATGATGCTTGTTGGTTGGCGGTCAATGAATGTTCGGGTTGTTGTTGATTGGCAATTGATACCCTCCTGTCTTCCTCATTTTCCGATAGAACTATGCCGGTCATCATACATGCGATGGCTGGCATCACCAAAGCAAGCAACAAGGCATACAAAAGAGATGAACGTTCAGCAAATGATTGACGAAAAATCCATGCCATCACAAAAATCCTGACAATCACAGCACCACCTATTAGCGTTTGTAAAAACAATTCAGCACCGTAATACAAGGCGTAACAGGACAAACTAAAATAAACAAATAACCAGGGTGTAGCGAACAATAGCATTCCTCCGTATAGCAGTTCACCATAAGTATTGAAAGTCTCTTCCAATCTATCCAAATGAAAAAAAGAACGACGTTTTACTTCCACAAAAACCGTTGATGATTTTTCAGGAGAATCCTGAAAGGATTTCTCTGTTTTCAATACAGTAAAATTCCGCATTGATTTCATAGCGGTAGATGAAGTGGCGAGAATAGTTGATGCGGGTCCTGAACGATTCATGTCAAAAAAACTGAATACTGTCTCTTACAAAGTAACAAGTTTTATACCTCATTCCGGCTAACGGATGCGCTGGCATTGCCTTTGGTTGAAAGAATGTGCATAAATTCTTCTTCCCCCGAATTATCTCAATTGGATGTATCGGATGGGTCTGTCAGTTCGAATGATCAGGGTAGGCAGAAGCAGGCAAACAAAACAGATCAGCAGGGCAACCCCAACAATGAGAAAAATTTGCCATCCAATGACATGAACCGGGGCAACGGAGACATAATAGGAGGCTTCATCCAATTGAATAAATCCGGTGATCTGTTGCAACCAGCAAAGGGCCAAACCCAGCAGGCAGCCCAACAGGATTCCGGCAAAAGCAATCAACATGGCCTGGTAGAGAAAGATTGACCGAATCATACCACCCGGCGCTCCCAGGGTTTGTAAAATGCCTACCATGCGGGTTCTCTCCAAAATCAATACCAGCAGACAGCTGGCCATATTGATCAATCCCACAATTCCAAGGATGATGAACAATACATTTCTGTTTAGGTCCTGTATCATCAACCAATCAAAAATATTGGGAAAAATTTCTTGAATGGTACTGCTGCCGGTTTGCAAAGGAAGAACTTCAGCAACCTTTGAATGTACTTCATTGATCCTGGAACGGTCATTCACAAACACTTCATAACCTCCTATTTGATCATTGGTCCAATTGCTTACACGCTGCAATAATTTCAGGTCAGCAATTACGAATAGCTGGTCATACTCAGCAATGGAAGTTTGATAAATACCCTTCACCCTAACTCTTCTGTAAGTTCGTGTATCATCAACCGGAGAAATGAAATACAACGTTAAAGTATCCAGCAAATGAATATTCAGTAAACGGGCCTGTTCCATAGATACCAGAACATCCCGGCTATAGCCACTGTCATTCCAACTCATCCAGCTTCCCTCTCTTATAAATGGCAGAAAGGAGGAGGAATCATAGGAGGCAGTAATACCTTTGATCAGCACACCTTCAATACTTTTGTTGTACTCCATAACTGCAGATCTTGTGGCAAATGGCTGTATTTTTTTTACCCCTTCCAGCCGGCTGATCACAATTTCCAGCGAGTCATTTTTGGTCATGGGTAATTCCTCCGCAACCATTGATTTTCCCGGAATATATTGCTGCACACGAATATGTCCCCAGAAGCTAAATACTTTTCCTGCTACTTCCCTTTGAAATCCATTGACAAAGGATACGGTAATCACCAATGCCATTACACTAACGGCTGTTGCTGCCACAGATAAGCGAATGATGAATCCGGCAAAAGATCGCCGGCTACTGATGGCTAATTTTCGGGCAAGGATGAAAGCGAGGTTCAACAGGAGTGGTTATGGTGTAAAACTACACTGCCATCCACAGCCCTCCAAAATGATTTGCTTTTTTAGTAGTAAGTTTAGGATGAATTTAATGAAACGAAAACTAGCGTTCTGGTGTATTTTTCTCATGGCATGGCCTGTAACCACACAGGCACAACCCGATCGTATCTATCAAGAAAATATTCGTGGGGTTACTTTTTTCAGGCAGGGTGATCCTTATTCAATGCCGATGCTTGAGTTGGGGTCGAACGAATTACTAGAGTTGCATTTCGATGAGTTGGGTCGTCAGCCCCGAAATTATTTTTATACGTTCCAATTATGCAATGCAGACTGGACACCGGCGGACCTTACTTTTTTTGAATACATGCGGGGCTTTACGCAGAACCGGATTCTTCAATATCGTATGTCATCCGCAACTACAACCCCCTATGTCCATTATCAGGTAAATCTCCCTGAAAAAAGTTGCATGCCCTTTAGGAGCGGTAATTATCTATTGAAAGTTTTTTTGAACGGAGATACCAGTCAATTGGTATTTACCCGTCGAATGTTGTTGGTACAAAATCAGGTGCCCATAGCTGCGGCTGCCTTGCAGCCTTTCGACCCGGCACTGCAACTTACCCACCAAAAAATTCAGGTCAATCTGGATGTGAAGTCCATTAACTTATTCATGCAACAACTGGGTAAATTGGTCATCCTTCAAAACAACCGTTGGGAAACAGCCAGGAGTCCTGAACAGCCCTTGCTGATTCGTGAAAATAGGGTTGAATTCAATGCTGAATTGGATGCAGTTTTTCCTGCAGGAAAAGAATATCGTTGGGCTGATCTGCGCAGCATCCGTTTCTTATCCGATCGAATAGACAGAATTGACAATACTTCCATGCCCCCCGGGGTATATCTGAAAACAGATGCAGATCGAAGTAAAAGCCGGTATGTTTTCTTTCCCGATCTCAACGGACATTTTTCTATCGGTACAACCGATCAGTTCAATACCTGGTGGCAAACCGATTATATGGATGTACACTTTTCGCTGGAACCGAATGGCAAGCAGCCCTTTGTTGGCAGGGATGTGTATATATGGAGTGATGCAACCCTTTTACTTCCGAGAGATCAGTATAAAATGATTTGGAACGAGGGGAGGGGTGTCTATGAGAAAACCTTGACCCTCAAACAGGGATATTACAGTTATTCCTATGTCACCAATCGAAGCAGCGATCCTGTTTTCCGACCGGATCCGACATATACCGAGGGCAATTATTTTGAGACAGAAAATGAGTATGTTATTTTATTTTATTACCGTTCCTTCGGTTCACGGTATGATGAGTTGCTTGGGTTTCATCGGTTGAGAACCGGTCCGGGACTTACTCGATGAGCAGGGTAGATTTCCATTCTTGTGGCGGTAATTCCTTATCTTTGCAGTGGCAGGTCTTGCACGACCAGCTCCTGCTGAACCTCCCCAGGGCAGGAATGCAGCAAGGATAGGCGGTCGTAGCGGTGCGATGTAAGTAGCCTGCCATTTTTTATTATATTCATTCCATCAAAATAGCAAGGCATGAAATTTTTTGTTGACACTGCCAACCTGGCTCAAATCAAAGAAGCCCACGATTTGGGAATCCTGGATGGTGTAACCACCAACCCTTCCTTAATGGCAAAAGAAGGCATCAAGGGGGAAGCAGCCATCAATCAGCATTACCTGACCATCTGTGAAATGGTGCAGGGAGATATCAGCGCCGAAGTACTATCTACTGATTTTGGTTCCATGGTGGAAGAAGGAAAAAAACTGGCAGCCATACATCCCAACATCGTCGTCAAAGTTCCAATGATCAAGGATGGGGTCAAAGCCATTAAGTGGTTCACAGATCATGGCATTCGCACCAATTGCACACTGGTGTTTTCAGCCGGACAAGCATTGTTGGCTGCAAAAGCCGGTGCCAGCTATGTTTCCCCTTTCATAGGCCGCATTGATGACAGCGGTTGGGATGGGATGGAATTGATCGCCCAGATTCGCCAGATTTATGACATGCAAACATTTAAGACAGAAATATTGGCGGCATCTATCAGAAATGGACTGCACATTGTAAAAGCTGCCGAACTGGGAGCAGATGTTTGTACCTGTCCCCTGGACTCAATACTTTCCTTACTCAAACATCCGTTGACAGATATCGGACTGGCCAAGTTCCTGGAGGACGCTAAAAAAATGTAATCAATCGAGTTCAACTACCTGTTGCCGGTCTGAACTCAGGCGCGCTGCTTCAATGATGCGCATGATCGCAATGCCTTCTGCGGCGGAAACAGGAATCTTTTCACCGTTTCTGATGTGCTGGAAGATGCCTTCAAAATAATCCATATAGTTCCCTTTTTCTGAAGGCCACTTTTTTTGAATGATTCCTTCTGTAGTTTCGGTGTGCAGATAACCCTTCTCTGTTGTTTCTTCAATGCCCCAATGGGGTAGAAGAGGAGACAGACCGGCCAATAGATCTCTTTCCTGAACGTCCGCCCTCGATTTATGAAAACTCCCTTTGGTACCAAATAAAGTATATGCAGGTATGGGCTCTCTGTAATGGTACCCTGATTTTAATCTTACCCGCAAGTCCGGATAATACAACAACAATTCAAAACAATCATCTACTTGCGACTCCGGTCTCAGGGTTCTGATGTCTGCAAAAACTGCATTCGGGAATCCGAACAATACCATTGCCTGATCAATCAAATGCGGACCCAGGTCGTACAGCAGACCGGCACCCGGGAGGGGAAGTTCTTTATGTAGTTTCGGACTAAGGGTGGATTTGAACCGGTCGAAATGAAATTCCGCTTCCAGCAGTGTGCCTAACATTCCACTTTGAATCATTTTCTCTACTGTTTTGAAGTCACTGTCATACCTACGGTTTTGAAAAACACTCAGGCAGCAACCTCGTTCCTGCGCCAAAAGATTGAGCTCTATAGCTTCTTCAGTCGTATTCGTGAATGCTTTTTCTACAATTGCATGTTTTCCTGCCATCAATACCTGCCGGGTATAATCAAAGTGAGTGGCGGTAGGGGTATTAACCACCACCAGTTCAATGGTAGGATCCTGTAAAATATCCTCCAATCGCCTTACTGATCGGATACCCGGATAAACGGCAGGTGCTTGTTGAAGATTCCTCTCCCAAATGGCACTAAGCACAAAGCCCGGATGCGCCTCTAAAAAGGGGGCATGGAAGAGCCTTCCTGACATGCCAAATGAGAGAAGCGCAGTTGAAATGGGCGACATGAGAAGATCGGTTGATAAGAACATAAAAATACAGAATCAGGCCTATAATGACGAACAACCCATAGATTATTGCGATAACTGTTCAACACAATCGTGTAAATAATCGGGAAACTGTATATTTGAAAAAAACGGATCATGGAAAGAACTGATTTTGTGCATGTGGTGACTCCGGAACCTCACAGAGGACGAACCAGGGAGATGTTAAAACAGCATCCGGAGTTGAGAGAATTGATAGGAAAAAATCCTTACTCGTTTATCGCTATCATTGGCATAGTTTCTTTGCAGATAGTGCTTGCCTATTTTTTGTCAGGTCAATCCTGGTGGTGGGTATTTGGCATTGCTTATCTGGTTGGTGCTTTCGCCGATCACGCACTTTTTGTTCTCATCCATGAGTGCGCACATAAACTGATTTTCAAGAACCGCGCTGCCAATAAAATAGCCGGTATGATAGCTAACATACCCCTGATTTTCCCCAGTTCAGTTTCCTTTGAAACCTATCATCTGAAGCACCATTCTTTTCAGGGGGTACATGAATTAGATGGCGACTTGCCCAATTACTGGGAGGCAAAACTTATCAATCATTATTTTATAGGAAAGATCATCTGGTTGCTTTTTTATCCGATTTTTCAGGTATTCCGTCTCTCCCGATTGCGCGAAATTGCACCATTCGATAATTGGGTAGCATTGAATTGGCTGATACAGATTGTATCCATGACGGCCATCGCCTGGTTCCTCGGTCCCCAATCATTTGTTTACCTCGTTGCGAGTTTTTTCTTTTCGGTGGGTCTTCATCCCCTGGGTGCACGCTGGATTCAAGAGCATTATCTCACCCATGGTGAACAGGAAACCTATAGTTACTATGGGGTACTCAATCAGGTTGCCTTCAATGTAGGATTTCACAATGAGCACCATGATTTCCCCTCCGTTCCCTGGAACCGATTGCCGGATATCAAAAAGACAGCACCGGGATTTTATTCCCAGTTGTCGAGTCATACCTCATGGACAAAACTTTTTTTCCGTTTTCTTTTTGATCAGGAAATCAGTCTTTTTTCTCGTGTAGTTAGAAAAAACAGAGGAAAGGTTGCTTTGACCGATGAATCCAGGCCGGATGCAGAATTAAGTATCTAAGCAGGTAAGAAATTCGCGCAATTAACATTGTATTCGCAATTGAATGAGTTGAATCATTCAAATTGTTGTACCTTTGCACCCGAAAGCAAAGACCAAGTGCTACTAGACCGGGACCTAAGTAAGGCATTACTTCCCCAACGATTGTTTTTCCCGGGCCACTACCATTATTTACGCATTAAACTTTAAGTTATGAAAGATATATCTATGCACACACACGTACCCATTGAAGCAGCTGACAATCATGTAACTGCTTCAACCAATGAACATCATTTAGACGGTATTACCGCAGGAAAAGCCAGTCAAAGACGGACACGTTTTGGTATCGCCGATCTTTGGAAAATACAAAGAAACCATCGCAGTGCTATGGCACAACGCAGGGGATTGCTGTAATTTTTTAGTTCTTGTTTATTTCTTCCACATGATTGGATATTTCATGTAGGGGAGCTAAGCTTACTTTAAATTTGACTGGGGGATGGCCGTAATTTTAATGTGAACAAAAAATTACTTGTATTCATTTGGAAAAAAATTTTGTTCATGAAAAAATCCATTGGTATTGCCTTGATGTTGCTTCTTGCCTGCAATAAGAACAGCAACCAGCATTCTATCGTTGTTCCCGATGTTATTCAGGCTGAAAAGAGGCGGGGAAATATTACCGGCTTTATTCAGGTTTATGATAATGATGGAAAAGAATTGTCTGATGCCGGGGGAGTAACCATTAAAATCGAACAAACCAATGTGAGCACACAAAGTGCAGGCAATGGGAAATGGACACTCGATTCTATTCCATTCGGAAACTATGACATTACTTTCTCCAAACCTGGATTTGGAACCAACAGAATCAAGGGATTGTACCATGCAGCACAAAATCATGCAACCACCAATGTGGGGGCAAGTCGTTCTATCAGCATGGTATCTACCCTTACTATACCACAATTGATAGCCAAAAAACTCAGTGAAACAGCTCCTGCTGTAGCTAATTTGATTAACGTCGGACTAATCGAGGAAGGCATTCTTTTCAATCCGATTTTTGTACATTCCGGTACAAATGAAAAAGCTGTCCGTCTCTTCTTCAGCACTTCCCCTGATGTAAGTTCTGCCAAGCATATGGCAACAGATAAACAAAGATATACGGGCAAAGAGAACGTTCGTGAAAACGATAATTTCAAATTGAGTTGGTTCAAAGACAATGGATTTGCTTCCGGACAAACCATTTATGTGAAAGCTTATGGGGATGCCAGTTTTTCTGATGACTTTGAAGATGATGTTTCCGGCGTAACTATATTCCCATCAATGTCCTTAAATGGTTCTCCGGTAGTATCTTTTGTGCTTCCTGACAAATAGTAGATGAAATGAAAATATTGATCTGTCGTGTACCCGAAGTGCACGACATTTTTATGCCTATTGGTCAATCCATGACTTAAGGGAATCGGGTTAAAAGAATTGGAGAGGTAAGTAGCTGTATTTGAATTTTATTTGTCGGGATTTCAGTAAATTCATGGCTCAAAATTAATTGCCATGAAAAAATCAATTGGTATTGCTTTGTTGCTTTTTTTGGCCTGTAATAAGAATAGCAACCAACATTCGATCATTGTACCCGACCTGGTTCAGGCAGAAAAGAGACGTGGGAACATCATCGGAGGGGTTCGCTTATTTGATTTGGATGGAAAAATGTTACAGGACGCAAGTGGGGTAACTATTACCATCGACCAGTCCAAAGTTTCCACCCAAACCAATGCCCTGGGAAAGTGGACATTAGATTCGATTCCTTTCGGTACCTATGATCTTACGATTTCTAAACCCGGATTTGGAACTTCGCGTATTATGGGAGTTTATCATGCTGCCACCGATCATTCTACTACCAATGTGAAAGGGATTCGTGATATCAGCATGGTTTCCGACATGGAGATCAATAATTTTTTTACCAGAAAAAGTTCAGAAGTCTATCCGGCTATTCTCAATTTGATGGCTATCGGACTAGCAGAGGACGGAATCATTTTTTATCCCGGATTTAGAAATATAACGAATAAGGAAAAAGCAGTTCGATTTTTTATGAGCAACTCCCCCGATGTTAGTTCCACTAATTATCAGGTTACAGAGAAGCAATTCTATTCCGGTAAAGTTTTGGTCAATGAAAATGACAACTTCAAGGCTAGTTGGTTTATATCGAAAGGGTTTAAGTTCGGGGAGACTGTCTATGTAGTAGCTCATGGGGATTGCAGGCAGGGCGATGATTATGAAGATCCAATTACGGGCTTAATGGTTTATCCTGCTCTTGCGTCCAAGCCATCCAAGGTAATTTCATTTGTTGTTCCGGGAGGATAACTGGCCGGCACCGATTTGGCTTGAGTCATGTGCCATGGGTACATGACTTTTTTTTCAAGAAAAGTATGCTGAAGTTAAATTTTACAATATGATGATTTACATCTTTCGATTAACCCGGTTTATTTTGGCGCTGCCGATTTTATTTGTTTGCACTTTGCAGGCACAACCATCGGTTGTGATAGATGCCATTGTGCGCGAAGGAACTCAAAATTCTGAACTCCGACGTTTGGCACATGAACTGATTGACCAGATTGGACCGCGATTGGTGGGCACACCACAAATGCAAAGGGCAAACGAATGGGCTCTAAATACCTATGCCGTTTGGGGCATACAGGCGAGGAATGAGGCTTGGGGCCAATGGAAAGATTGGGAAAGAGGTGTAACCCATCTGGACATGCTTACACCCCGAATGCATACCATCGAATGTACCCAACTCGCGTGGAGTCCTTCCACCAAAAAAAGAGGAGTAAAAGGAGAAGTGATGATCTTACCGGATCTTGCTGATTCTTCTGCTTATGCCGAATGGATGCAAACTATAAAGGGCAAGATGGTCATGATTTCCATGCCCCAGCCAACAGGCAGACCTGATTACAACTGGCAGGAGTTTGCCCTGAAAGAATCATTTGATAAAATGAAAAAAGACAGGTTGGCTCAAACAGCCGCCTGGCGCAATCGTATGAGTAAAACCGGCTTCAATACGAGACAACTGGTTCGGAAGTTGGAAGATGCAGGTGCCGTTGCCATCCTCACCCATAACTGGTCTTCCGGCTTTGGCGTCGATAAGATTTTTAGTGCTTCCACTAAAAAAATTCCAACCATCGATATAGCCCTCGAGGATTATGGTTTGTTATATCGTTTGGCTGAATCCGGCATGCCCCCTTTGCTGCATTTAACCAGCACATCCCGCCACGGAAATTTAATACCGGTATACAATACACTCGCAGAGATGAAAGGTATGGAGAAGCCGGGTGAGTATGTGATGCTCTCCGCTCACTTTGATAGTTGGGATGGCGCTACAGGAGCGACCGATAATGGCACAGGTACGATGATCATGATGGAAGCGATGCGCATACTCAAGAAAGTGTATCCCAATCCAAAAAGAACCATCTTAGCAGGTCATTGGGGAAGTGAAGAACAAGGACTGAATGGGTCAAGGGCATTTGTAGAAGATCATCCGGAAGTAGTGGGCAATTTGCAGGCCTTATTCAATCAGGACAATGGAACAGGGCGCATAGTGAATATATCCGGACAAGGATTTCAGCAATCAGGAACATTTTTATCCCGCTGGCTGGCAGCTGTACCTGATACGATAAAAAATCGTATCAGCCGAAATTTTCCCGGATCGCCGGGTGGGGGAGGAAGTGACTTCGCTTCTTTTGTGGCAGTAGGTGCGCCCGGATTTTCACTCTCGTCTCTGAGTTGGTCTTATTTCAATTATACCTGGCATACCAACCGCGATACCTATGATAAAATCGTTTTTGATGATCTACAAAACAATGCGCTGTTGGTAGCGATGTTGATTTACATGGCTTGTGAAGATCCAGAGACTTTCCCCCGTGATAGAGCTCCTATACCTGGCAATGCCACTGACAGAAACGGACAGCCCATTAATTCATGGCCCAAGCAGGTGAAAGCTATACGCATCGGACCGGTTGAGTAGATGACTTCGAATGAAGGGGCAGAGGGCTGTACGAATGATTTTATTTGCATTTTTCAGAAGTCCATCCCTGTTTACTCCTGTAGCACAAGAAACTTTCTTTCATCGATACTATCTCTAATACAGTATTGGTAGTGTTGACG
>JBJTTC010000004.1:0-5591 GCA_046079965.1 Sediminibacterium sp.
GGTTTTATACCCACTGCAGTTTACGATCAATTCATACCTTCCCGAGGGGAATTGAGGAAAGGTAAAATTTCCATCGGATAGACTGGTTGTAATGACCTTAGTATAACTCAGGAATATAGTTGCAGAAGTGATGGGTTGAAGGGTTTTCTCATCCAATATTTTTCCTTGTAAAGTTTGTCCATATAGGTTATCGCAAAAAAATGCAATCATTAAAAAAAGTGTACTTCTTACCATAACTGGAAGGGTGCAAACGTTTCAAAAGTACCATTAACCTTTAATTCAGGAATAATTTAATACGGTTTTTTTTAGTAAGTAGAAGGCGATTAAATTTTAATTTTTATTACTTGTCGATTATATTATGTACCATTCAATCAGTTCTAAACTAAGGATTGAAAGCTTTTAAAAGGATTTATTTTGTAATTCGGTCATCAAGCTATTATTTTGCACCCGGAGAGATGGCAGAGCGGTCGATTGCGGCGGTCTTGAAAACCGTTGACTGTAAAAGGTCCGGGGGTTCGAATCCCTCTCTCTCCGCAAGAAAAATTAAATGTTCGCCTCTGGCGAACATTTTTCATTGATGGAACAGGGGAAGTTTACTTCCCCGAGAGACAACAATGAAAAATGTAAGGTATGCGTTAGCAGACCGTAACATTTAATTTTTCTTGTGGGTCCCATCCGCCAGAGGCGGAAGGTCCGAGCGAAGCGAGGACAATCCCGGCTAAAATCCCTAGCTGGAACACTTTCCTTTGCAACAAAAAAAATGGCAGCGCAGCTGCAACACTTTAAACATTTGAGCCCCATCGCCTAAGGCGGACAATCATCCCTTCGCTCGGATTGCACTAAAAGACCTAACGTTTTTTTTAATATCTTAGAACAAATATTCCCTCGGTTATGAATAAAAAATTGCTCCTCCTACCAGCCCTGATAACCATGGCCGGTATTGGTATTTTGATACATAAAAATGGTCTCCATTTTTGGAGAGATAGAACTTTTAAAGAAGCATGGCTTGAAAAATTGGCGGAAGGTGAAAAAGAAGAGGACGAAGAAAATCCTCAAAAACGAGCAGAAATGCAAATAGCCAGATGGCAATACGAATTTGATATCTTAAAAGACCCAAAAACTGGCAGGATTCCCAGAAACGCATATAGCGAAGAAATGAAACAAGCAATGAGCATTCCCGTTTCGGGTGAGTCCGGTTCCCTGCAAAATGGAATTATTTCCTATGGCGTAAATACCCCTACCAACAATGTATATCTAAAAGCCGGACCCAATAACATTGGCGGCAGAACCAGGGCTTTTGTTCTGGACAAAAGATTCAATGGTACAACCAACAGGGTAATTATCGCCGGATGCGTAAGTGGAGGAATCATGCGTTCAGCAGACGGCGGTGTAACCTGGAACCTGGTAACGCCCTCAGCACAAATTCATAGTTTAACAACGCTGGCACAAGACCCGAGAGCCGGAAAAGAAGATACCTGGTACGCGGGTTCCGGCGAATCGTTGGGTAATTCAGCGGGTGCTTCCGGTGCTTTCTTTTTTGGGAATGGAATTTTTAAATCAACAGACAATGGTCTTACATGGACAGCCTTAACCAGCACACAATCAACCCTGGAATCATTCAACAGTGCATTTGATATCATCCACAAAATTGTAGTTCATCCAATCACCGGTGATATTTATGTAGCAGGTCAAAACACGATTCAACGTTCCAAAGATGGGGGTCAAAGTTGGACTGCTGTGAAGGGAACTTTGGGAGGTAGTACCGTAACCGGAAATACAGATGTTGTTATCAGATTAGATGGCTCAAAAATATATATTGCCTTCCACCTTAAAAATGCCAATGACCGTGGAGTATGGGAATCTCCTACCGGTGATCCGGAAACATGGACTGCCATAGCCGGAAATACTGCCGAAACCCCCACAGGTTTCAAACAAAACACCGGTTCCTCCAATTGGGGGCGAGTTGTAATGGCATTGGCTCCTTCCAATAATAATATCCTCTACGTAATGTATGAAAATGGACTCACCGTTGGGGCTTCAACATCAGAGGCTGATTTGTTCAAATTAGAAACCACAGGAGGAACAACCCAGTGGACCAATCTTTCTGCATTCATGCCAACCGGTAGCGGTAACAATGGAGGCATGAAATTACAAGGTGGTTACAACATGATGGTGGTTGTTAAACCGGATGATCCCAATATGGTTTTCGTAGGTGGTACCAACCTATACAGATCCTCGAATGGATTTACTACCACTGCTGCAACAACAACCATTGGAGGATATCCTACCAAAAATTCTCATCCCGACATGCATGACCTTGTTTTTGATCCCACCAATCTAAATAAAGCCTATTCCAGTAATGATGGCAGCATGCAGGTAACAACAGATATTACCGCAATACCCGTTGTGTGGGAGTATATCAAAAACTATCAGACCCTTCAATACTATCATGTAACCATCGACCCCGAAAACGGAAAAAATAATTTTATGGGTGGTGCTCAGGATAACGGCACCTGGTACAGAGATGCCTCTTTAAACCTTGGGCCCAGAACCGCCGACAGACCGGGAATTGATGACCATTTCACCATAGGAGGTGGAGATGGTGTAGCAGTAGATATTGCCAATATCAATGCCGGAAAACAACTAATTTATTTTGGATTTCAAAATGGCGGGATAATACGAGATGAAGTTTTGGATTACGTGAACTATCCCGGAGGATCTATAAGACCAAGGGTATCCGACCTTCGAGCAAACAGCAGCGGCGGTTGGGGTGATTTTGTTACCTATTTCAAATTAAGTCATGCCAATTCCGAAGTCCTGTTCTATGCGAATTACTTCAATTTGTTCAGAACCACTTCTGCCAGTACGGTTGATAGTACCAGCTGGATCAAAATGACTGGCATAGCCAATATTACAGACAACGGTAATGCGACCCCCGTTTCAATCAGAACGATAGATTTTTCATGGGGGCCATATAAAACCACTCATGCCATGTTTTATGGTACCAGCTCCGGAAAAATATTCAGACTGGATGATTATATCAATGCAAGTCCGGCAACCACTCCTGTTGATATTTCACCATCAAGTCTCTCCGGCAACGTAATTGATATTGCCGTAAACCCGAATGATGACAACGAAATCATGGCTGTGGTATCCAACTATGGCGTGACCAGTATTTGGTGGACTTTCAACGCAAAATCTGCAACCCCCAGCTGGTCGAATGCGGAAGGGAACCTGACCTTACCTTCCATTCGCTCCTGTGTAATAGCTCCCAAACTGGAAAACGGAGTTCCTGTTACCGAATATTATGTCGGCACTTCCGTTGGATTATTCACAACAGCAAGTATTGGAAAAACCCTAGGCGCCGGCGGAACCATTACCTGGTCAAGAGAAAGTCCCTCCGTGTTGAATTATGCTGTAATTACCTCCCTCGATTATCGCCCAACCGACAACACCCTACTCATTGGAACCCATGGAAACGGGATGTATTATACCGTTACCGGAACTCCAAATTATAATCCGAATATCACTACTGCACTGGCGACAGCCATCTTGAATGATAAAAGCTTTATCAATATATTCCCTTCAGTGAGCAGGGGAAAATACCAATACGGACAAGGTACAATTTCGGGAATAAAATCCATGCAGGTGCAGGTATATAATATGTTTGGACAGCGGGTGTACAACCAGTCAGTAAATTATGGTTCCGGCAATATTTCATTGGAACACCTGGCCGCTGGAAATTATTTGATTCAAATTACCAGTGATAACAAGAGATACCAGACCTTTCAAAAAGTAATCAAACAATAGTATGCATAACCGAGTTATAGTAGTAATTCTAGCTTTATTAGGTTTGTTCATGAATGCAGGGGCATTTGGCCAGTCCGGTTATCCCTCTTTGCAACTAAAAGCGTATGAAAGAATTACATTGAATGGAGTTGCCCCCTCTGTTGAAATTAAAGTGGGTGGTGAGGAAATACCAGCAGCCAATTTACCTGCTTCGACAGACTACTACATTTATCTTATTGCCCATACAGTATCCAATATGGAGCTGAATCAGGTTTGGATAAAAAAGGAATTATATGCTGCTAACCTCGTAAAGGTTATTTCAAAACCAGTTATACTGAAGGGTAATGGCAAACAAACGGATACCCTGGTCAATTTCTTCAATGATGCTGTTTGGCAAATCATCATCAAAGAAAAGGACATGACAGGTACCAAACCAAAGAAAGACATAGCCTACAAAGTAGCTAACAATGATTTGGTAATAAGAGTGAATGCTAAAAATAAGGCGATTTACACCAGGACAGTAAAGTCCATCACCCAACTAAAACCTCTCGCAGGAATGTAACGGAGAGAGAAAAGTAAAAGTTTAAGGTTACCGATTTTAATCTCTTCTCCTTACTCATCTTTACATTCTAATTGCTTACTGCAAAAAAAAGAGGCTGTCTCATATTGCAGAGACAACCTCTTTAATTCGCTTCCACATGGAGAGTATTTGAACTATGAAATTCTCATAGCTTTCAACTATTGATGTATTCGGCTCTTCAATACGAAGGCTGCACTTAATTCTCCGGATTCAATACAGCAACCATGTTAGGTGTACCCAATACCTGTTGGCATAATTCCTTCAATTGACCGGCTGAAGTTTGCTTTACTTTTTCCGGATATGCCAAAATCCATGCAGGATCGGTCTTTTCAATAAAAGAGCGTGACAAGCCATCTAACCAGAAATCATTCTGCTTTATGTTATCCGCATACTGATTTTTAAGGGTCTCCTTAACTTTTTCCAGGTCTTTCTCGTCCACTCCCTTTTCAGAAATACCCTTGACAATATCAAAGAACGCAGCCGTCAGTTTATCTACATTCTCAGGACCACAGGGAAAGTATGCCGATAAAGAATAATGCTGATAAGGTCTTTTTTCCCATGACCCATTTATTCCTCCGCCATAAATACCACCCATTTCCTCACGCAATTTTTCTATGATCTTGATATTGATCACATCACACAGCATATTCAGGTGCAAGGCTTTCTCCTGATCGTAAGGTAACTCACTGCTGTACTGCACCAAAACAATGCTCTGCTTGGCTGCCCCTTTCTTTACCACCAGCTTTGATGGACCCTTGGCAGGACGTAAGCCCACATCATTGTATCGATGTTCGACAGCTGCAGAGGGTAAACTACCCAGATAAGTAGCGATCAAAGACTTAATTTTCTCAATATCCAGGTTCCCTACAAATGTAAAATGCAATCCATCTGCATTCCCAAAAACCTGTTTGTATATTTCCATGGCCCTGTCTAAACTTAACCCATTAAAAGTTTCAGCTGTTTCCATTCTGGGTGCCCAGGGATGACCACCATAAACCACCTTATTTAAGGTATCACTGAAAAAATTTTGTGGAACAGATTTCATGTTCTCCATGATGCTCTTCTGGGAATTCACATAAGTCTGAAACAAGGCCTGGTCTTTTCTGGGTGAAGTAAAATAAAGATGAATCAGTTGGAAAAAGGTTTCCAGGTCTTTAATACTGGAAGATCCTTCGATTCCCTCATCGGAAGCATTCATGTAAGGAGTTACCTGAACAGTTTT
>JBJTTC010000005.1:0-25682 GCA_046079965.1 Sediminibacterium sp.
CCTGTAAACTCATTGGGGGGATGAATTATAGTTATTCCGTGAGAGGAGATAAGCAGGATAAGCCTACCATTCTACCAACTGCCACGCAACAAGAAGCCATTCGTGTTGCTTTGCGCTGCCTATCCCCTGAGGTACTTACACTACCTTCCCATATAATTGAATTGATACCCCCTCGTCCCCCACAATATTATTCAGGTGAACTTTTCAATAAACGAACCGGTATGTCATTTGATGCACTGGCTGTAGCAGAAGCCCTGGCTGATTTTGAACTGGCGTTCCTCTTTCATCCTGAAAGGGCCAATCGATTGGTACAGCAGAAAGCGATGGCCAATACCCCCGGGTGGGACGATTTGCTAGATGCAATCATACAGGCTACCTGGATGAAACCCTTGAAATCCGGTTTGGAAAAACAGGTACAATTACAAACACAACAAATGGTTCTCACCTGGCTGTTAGCACTTTACCAAAATGATCAATCCGGTTATGCAGTTAAATCAATTTGTCTTAGCCGACTTAAACAATTGAGAGAATTTTGCGCCGGCAAAAAGAATATGCCGGAACTGGGATATCATTATAATTATGCTGTTGAACGAATTGATCATCCAAAGGAAGTACCCATGCCAGTGCACAAAGACATTCCACCCGGAGCACCCATAGGTTGTGAAGAGGAAAGATGGTAGAATAAGTTTTACCGAATCAAAATTATCTCAACCCTTCTGTTTCTGCGCCTGCCCTCATTCGTAGTATTGGGGGCGATAGGTATGCTTGCCGCCATCCTTCTAATGGTTATCAATGCTGAAGATAATTGTAATTGATCAATCAGATAATTTGCAACCGAACGGGCACGTAATTCAGATAATTGCTCATTATAAGTTATTGACCCCCTGTCATCGGTATGTCCGACCACTTCTATGGTACGAAATTTTTTCGCTTTAATTAACTGAAGAGTCTCTTCCATGCGATACAGCAATTGCTTATTCAGTGTACCCTTATCAAAATCAAATAAAACATCTGGAATCAGGAGGGTATCAGCAATGGTTGGGTTTGAAGGCAAAACTGGAATCTCCTTGACCCTTTCCGAAAAAGCACCAGGAATGATTTTCGGAGCCCAGACAGGCTCATCATCTAGAAAATTGAAATCTGAATGGCGATAATTATTCAGGTACAACAATTTTTTTTCAGTTATTTCTTCATTACACGGAATCCAGTTATTATCGGAGGGCATCAAAGAAAGGCTATCAATATCATAAATGATGAGGGGATTTTCGGTGTTATTCTTATGAGAAGAGGTCAACGCCTTAGCTGACACATTGCCCAACATAAGGTATCGCTCCTCACCGGTTGCTTTGAATACGACCGAAGCTTCCATCCAATCTTCCTCTTTGGAAGCAGTTCGGGTTATTGTAAGCGGGTGCCTTTCAATTCTTCCAGCAAGTATGGCCGAAAAATTTCTGCGTGGCTCATATTTACTCAAAACCAGATCCAAGTGATCATACCTATGTCCATTGGTCAAAAGAGATAACCTGAACCGATAAGTTTTGCCGGGCTCTGCAGAACAAACCAATTTAGTATAGAGGTATGTTCTGCTGGAAATACCCCGGGACTTATCGTCCATCACCAGACTTTCATGGTGCATATGGGCTGCAATTCGAGCCGGATGGGAGGGTGGTAACTTTACATACGGAAAACGAAACCAGGCTTCCGGAGCACAATTAGATAAAAATTCAACGCAGGTATTCCTGTCCTCGAAATTTCCGTTGACAACCAGACCCTGTCCGAACCCATTTAAACCTGCTACACCTATAATGATCGCTATCAATAATGGCTTCATCAAAAGGATTTCAATGCCAATTTCCTCAAAAAAAAATCCCTGCCAAAAGCAGGGATGATAATTAAATGGTAAAGTTGACAGGGTTATAACAACATTCTCAGCGGCTCCTCCAGCAGATTCTTCAAGGTCTGAAGGAAAGCGGCACCGGTAGCCCCATCTACTACTCGATGGTCACAACTCAGGGTTACTTTCATAACATTGCCCGGAACAACCTGACCATTTTTAACCACTGGCACTTGCGAAATTCCACCTACTGCCAGAATACAAGCATCAGGAGGATTGATAATGGCAGTGAATTGATCAATGCCGAACATACCAAGATTTGAAATGGTGAAAGTACTTCCCTCCCAGTCGGCAGGTTGCAATTTTTTATCCTTCGCCTTCTGGGCAAATGTTTTTACTTCTACTCCAATGGCAGACAAAGATTTTCCATCTGCAAATCGTACCACAGGCACCAATAACCCTTCGTCCACTGCGACCGCAACTCCAATATGTATGTGGTGGTTGTAGCGAATGGTATCTCCCAGCCAACTGCTGTTAACCTTGGGATGTTGTTTGAGCGCAAGCGCAGTAGCTTTTACTACCATGTCATTGAAGCTGATTTTTACAGCAGCCTGATCATTTAGACGGGCTCTGGCAGCTACAGCAGCATCCATATCGATCGACATCGTAAGATAAAAGTGGGGTGCTGTGAACAAACTCTCACTCAATCTTCTGGCAATCACTTTCCGCATTTGAGACACAGGTACTTCCTCAAAACTTTCCCTCCCTGAGGAAACCGTTACCGGAGCCGGTGCAGCTGAAGCCTTTGCAGCTGTGGTAGCAGTGGGCGTATAAGACTCAATGTCCTGACGAACTATTCGACCATTGTCGCCTGAACCCTTGACCTGTGTGAGATCAATTCCTTTATCGGCAGCCATTTTTCTAGCCAGTGGGGAAGCTAAAACTCTGCCCCCGGTCGCCTGAACTTCCGCAACAGGAGATGCAGAATTGACGGGTGAATCAACAACAGGTGAAGGGGCGGTAACTGAAGGAGTGCTATTCCCACGGGAAACGGATGCAATGATAGCCGATACATCCAGATTTTCTTTTCCAATGATACACAACAAATCATTGACACGAACAGTTGCTCCCGCCGGAGCACCCTGGTGCAATAAAATGCCATCTTTATAACTCTCTAGTTCCATGGTGGCTTTGTCGGTCTCAATATCTGCCAGCACATCCCCTTTCTTTACTGTATCGCCTACATTTTTATGCCAGGATGCTATTACCCCCTCTGTCATGGTATCACTCAGTCGAGGCATCAATACAGCCTCCTCAGCATAGGCGGAGGCAGCAGCAGCCGTATCATTTTGATTGGATGTTGGAGGATTTGCAGTTGAGACAGGGGTTTCATTTTTAACGGGAGCGTTGCCACCACTGTGCTTCGCTACAAGTTTGGAAACATCTTCTCCCTTCTCCCCAATGATGGCCAACAAGTCATTGACCTGCAACTTTCCTCCATTGGGGGTTCCGATATGCAATAAAGTGCCATTTTGATAACTTTCGAGTTCCATCGTGGCTTTGTCAGTCTCGATTTCTGCCAAAAGATCTCCTTTCTTTACCTGATCGCCGATTTTTTTGTGCCAGGAGGCAATTACCCCCTCCGTCATCGTATCGCTCAGCCGGGGCATTAATATCACTTCAGCCATAATACCTATTCGCTTTAAATGAGCCGTGAAATTACGCCAAAATTAAGAACTGCCCCCTTTTACCTCAAAAATTAGAATTGCACAGGAAAGCTGTTCAACTGTTCACGGGAATTAAAAAGAAAAGAAAAACAAAGCTAGTTCCGATTACTGACCTTGTGCCATGCTATAACCCTTTTTCTCCCCCCATTGGTTGAGCAATTCTGTAGAACAAATTTTAAAATCCTGCATGAGACGTCGGTACAATTCAAGCACATCGGATTGGGTAACGGGTTCCCCGGAAGCAGATTCATATCTGCAGGCGTATTGATTCACCAGATTGGTGAAAGAAGATCCGGTAGGCCAGACCTGGGTACCACGATTGCTCAATGTAACAAGTTTGAATAAATGGCCTGTATGGTGCAGACACTTTTCAGCTACCAAGGAAGGTTGCAGGTTGCTTTCGATGAACATGTCCACTCCTACTACTTTCTCCTGTAAGTGTTCAGCGCTTTCCAGCATTGGATTGGCGGTAAGTTTAAAATGAGTAGGGGTAGGTGGTTGATCTTCTAATAGTGGCTTGGGCTGGAATTTGGGCATTTTTCCAATGTTATTAATCACAGCCGATGCAAACTCAGTTGTTGTTAATGGCTTATCGTTTTTGTTTCCAAAATCTCCTGTGTGAAAACCGCTTTCAAGGGTAAACAACAAAGCATTTTCGAGTTCGGCAGCAACATGCATCAATCCCAAGTGACGAAGCATGGCAAAACCACTCAATAAAAGGGCTGTCGGATTGGCTATATTTTTTCCAGCTATATCTGGCGCCGTACCGTGAACGGCCTCGAATATAGAAATATGATCTCCTATATTGGCAGAAGGGGCAAATCCCAATCCACCAATCAGACCAGCACACAAATCACTCACAATATCACCTTGCAGGTTGGTAAGAACAATCACGTCGAAAAGGTCGGGGCGACTTACCAACTTCATACATAGATCATCTACAATTACATCATCGGCCTTTACGTCAGGAAATTCCCGTGCCACTTCATTGAAAACATCCAGGAATAGTCCATCCGTCAGTTTCATGATGTTGGCTTTGTGACCACAAGTGATGCGGCGGGCACCTTTTTTTCTTGCCATTTCAAAAGCATAGCGAATTACCTGCATACTTCCGGGGCGAGTAATGAACCGACGACTAAGCGCTACGTCATGGGTAAGCAGGTGCTCAACACCACCGTAAGTGTCTTCAATGTTTTCCCTAACTATGGTGATGTCAATGGGAATTCCTGCCTTGCTGAAAACGGTATCTACTCCATGGAGGGTTTGAAAAGTTCTTTTATTGGCATAGGTATTCCAGGTTTTTCGGGCAGTTACATTTACACTTTTCACCCCCTTGCCCTTGGGCGTTTCCATCGGTCCTTTGAACAAAATACCCAATGACTCAATTGTTTCCTGCGCCTCAGGAGTCATGCCATTGCTGAAGCCCTTATCGAAAACCCACTTACCCATGTCCACCATTTCGTATTCCAACGGAACACCGGCAGCCCTGAAAATAGACAAAACGGCTTCCATGATTTCCGGACCGATACCATCACCTTTGGCAACTGCAATTTTATGCATGGGTAAACTTTTTGCGGGCAAATGTAAGGATAGAAGTGGCTACTCCTTTGTTAAATTGATGTTTTTGATGAACAAGTGCAGTAATTCCCTGTTATTATTTACCTACCTTTATGGTAGATTAATCGTTGTACAATGGTTACCAAAATAACCGATGGTATTCAGGTATCAGTCGAAACTTTTTATCAGCACGATTACAGCGATCCGCTGAGAAGCGAATACCTTTTTGCTTATCAAATTACCATCTTCAATCACAACAATTTTCCCGTTAAACTGCTGCGACGTCACTGGTATATTTTTGACAGCAATGGAGAGCACAGAGAAGTTGAAGGAGAGGGAGTAGTGGGAGTCCAGCCGATTTTACAACCGGGTGAGCAATACCAATACATCAGTTCCTGTAACCTGCGCAGTGACATGGGAAAAATGCAGGGGACTTACCAAATGATGAATACCGACAACCACCAAATTTTTGCTGTAAAGATTCCTCCCTTCGAAATGGTGGCTCCTTTTAAACAGAACTGATTGTCAAAACGATTACGGCTTGTATTTCGCTTCCTGAAATATTTTGGATGCCGGTGTTTGCATCATTTGGACCATGGAAGTGCCACTGTTTTTTTGCATCCATTTTTTCACTATCTGCCATCCGCAAAACTGACCAAGATTTCCCGGTGCCCAATCACCCAGTACAGGCGTTCCCGGACTCTCCCCCAGATAATCCCGAACCTGCTGTATTTCTTTGCTGAACAAAAGATCATTTTGAATAAAAAAACTCCAAATGCCCTGCTCACCGGCATAACATGCCCTCAACTGAGCAGCAGTATAACCTGTAATCAAGGTATCAGACACCTTGGGCAACAATGCCTGTAACAAGTAAACTCGTTTGCCTGACTCAATCATTTGTTCTACCAGAGCTTGACCCTGTGATTGATCCGGAAAAAGATCATCTACCAGATTTTTCATACAATTCACCGGAATATAAGCGGGGTCGAATTTTCTCGACATATAGGGAGGATACATTTGTTGCCCTTCTGCAGAAGCATACCAGGCAAAATCTTTGCCCATGTAAATCTGCAACCCTACTGCCAGCGCATCTCTGGTTAGAATATTGCCATAACTATTCACCGGACCAATGAAAGTAATTAATCGCTTGGGTAAAGAATATTCAGGAAAGTAAAACTTCAGATATGCACATCCCTGTTTCACCAAAAGGAATTGAGGTTCTAAAACACGGTCTTGAGGAATTTGTTGCAGCCAATCACGATAAGATTGAATGAACTTGGGGAGATCCTTTAACACCCTATCCGGACTACTGCCCAAAATGTTATAAAGAAAATCTTGGGTAAAACCAGGGTATTGATTGGTGAGGCTGTCGAGGGCTTTATCCAGGTATAAAGTATCCACTGTAAATAAATCGCGTTCAAATCTTTGAACACCCCAGGGAAATTGAATGCCGGATACTTCAGGAGTTGAACTTTGTGGGTTCTGACAGGAATTCATTCCCCAAGAAACGATGAAAAGAAGGAGCGGGAAGAGATAAAATTTTTTACGCATCGCTTCAAAAGTATTCAATATTAATCACGACAAATGAATCCGACATGTTAAAAACTAGTAGCAATCATTAGACCATATTGAAATCCTGGTCCGTTCTTTACAACTCCATTGATCTGTCCACTATAACTATAAACCCCTATTTCAGGAAAAATAGAAATATTCGGGCGAATCTCTTTTCTCAGACCCAGAGAAATCCCTGCGATGTTGACAAAATTTCCCGAACTACCCTTTGGTGCGCTAGGTATCACCAAATTTACATACCTCAACATCCCGGTAAGCTGGGTAGTTTTGTTGATGTTGTATGTTCCCAATAATGCAGCATTAGGACTGATAGCATAGCGTATTTTCCTCTATCAAGACATGTGCTCCACCCAAACCAGCTACAAGAGAAAAATCAAATTTTTTCCCGGGTTTTGTCATGCAATATTTTAAATCCAGATTGACGCCAAAACCCGGACCTACTGTAGCAAATGGCAGAGGAATGGGAGCCAACCTTAACCCAATATCCAATCGATCCGATATTCCATAACGAAACCCGGCATGAGGAATGGTGAAGAAAGTACTGGTGGTCCTTGGATTTCCTAACATGACCACCTGACCCCCCATCCCTGCTGCAAATGAAATTCTACCTTGCAGCAATGTTCTTGCAATTCCAAAATTTACCACCCAAAAAGCATTCGCTGAAAATGTTACTAGGAGCAGAGCAAGAAATAAAATGCCTCGAAAACCAGGGGATTTATTTTTCTTCATTGGGTTGGAATAACTTTTCAGCAATTTATATGGACATTCTTTACAATATAGATAATAGGAGATATTTTTTTGTTACCAAACAAAATAGCTTGTGCTTAAACCAGTGAGATACTATCATCTAAACTGAATCATGCCAAGAACATTGTATTCTTTACCTATCATTCCCTACCATCGGTCATTTCAGATCAAAGTCACAACAAGTTTAACTTGTTCACCGGAAAAGCAAAAATTCAGGCAGATTTGCTGTTCTATTCGGATATTTGAAGTATGAAAATAGCTTTGGCACAACAAAATTACCGGATTGGTGACTTTGAAATGAATACCAATAAGATTGTTGCGGCCATTCGCCAGGCCAGAGCGGAAGGTGCCGATATGGTCATGTTCAGTGAAATGTGCATCTGCGGCTATCCTGCCCGCGACTTCGTTGAATTCGATAATTTTATTGAACAATGTGAGCAGGCAGTAGAGGCCATCAGACAGGAATCGGACGGCATCGGTGTACTCATAGGCGGACCCTCCCGCAATCCCAATATACTGGGCAAAGATTTGTTCAACTCTGCTTTTTTTCTTTACAACAGAGAACTGGTTGCAACGGTAAATAAAACCCTGCTGCCCACCTATGATGTTTTTGATGAGTACCGCTACTTCGAACCGGCAACCAACTGGCAGGTAGTCCCTTTCAAAGGAAAAAAACTTGCGATAACGATATGTGAGGATATCTGGAACCTGGGCAATAATCCTCTTTATACCATTTGTCCAATGGATAAACTCATGGAACAAAAGCCTGATATCATGCTCAACATCAGCGCCTCTCCATTCGACTATACCCACAATGAAGACAGAAAAGCAGTTATCAAATCAAATGTTCTGAAGTACCGATTGCCTTTGCTTTACTGCAACGCAGTAGGCAGTCAAACTGAAATTGTTTTTGATGGCGGTTCTCTCGTGTTCGATGCCAATGCCAATCTTTGCGGTGCATTACCACTTTTTGAGGAAACCCTATACACAACAACAGTTTTGGATGATGGGAACATAGATGCCCCAAAACTGGAATCTGCTTCACATGTTCCCGACCATGAACTGAATCCTGCGCATCTTGAACCGAATTTGAATATAGCCCAGGTATATGCCGCGCTCGTAATGGGCATCCGTGACTATTTTTCCAAAATGGGATTCACCCAAGCTATTCTTGGGTCTTCCGGAGGAATTGACTCTGCCGTTACACTGGCGCTGGCCTGTGAAGCTTTGGGTAAAGACCAGGTAAGAGCCATTTTACTTCCTTCCCCCTATTCCAGTGAGCATTCCATAGAAGACGCAGTAGCTTTGAGCAAGAACTTGCATAATCCTTTTGACATTGTTCCAATCCACCGCGTTTTTGAAGCCACGCTGGAAACAGTACAACCGCTTTTTGGTGATTCACCATTTTCCCTTGCAGAGGAAAACATGCAGAGCCGTAGCCGTGGGAATCTACTCATGGCCATTGCCAATAAATTCGGATACATCCTACTCAACACTTCCAACAAAAGTGAATTGGCTACCGGCTATGGCACCTTGTATGGTGATATGGCGGGTGGACTAAGTGTTCTGGGAGATTGTTACAAACTGCAGGTATATGCACTGGCTCACTTCATCAATCGCAGCAAGGAAATCATTCCCGCCAATATCCTTCATAAAGAGCCCAGTGCTGAATTGCGCCCGGGACAAAAAGACAGTGACAGTCTCCCCGATTACAAAGTCCTCGACCAAATACTTTATCAATACATCGAAAAAAGAAATGGCCCCGAAGAAATCAAGTCACTCGGATTCGATGGAGCACTGGTTGACAGAACACTGAAAATGGTCAACACCAACGAATACAAAAGGAATCAATTTTGTCCAATCATCCGCATCTCTCCCAAAGCTTTTGGAGTAGGAAGGAGGGTACCCATCGTTGGAAAATACCTGAGCTAAATTTATTGTGCTTATCAAAAAACCTATGGCACTGCAGTCGGGGAAAGATTTCCGGTTGCTAGCAAATGATTTATCAACATGTACTTTCTCGTTATTGAAATGATACATTGAATAAGGACCCAAAACCTTGTAAGGAAGAATTCTCATGATGCATCATACAGAAAACAATAAAAAAAATAATAGAAGTTTTTCATCCCTCCCACTTCTATCTCCCTCGGCAATGTCGGATAATCAAATGCTGCAAAGCAAAATGAAGTTCCCGAAAAAGAATCATCATCCATGAATGGCTAATACCGGAATTTTACTGTGAAAGGCAAGGCGGGTAGTATGACTTGTGGTAAAGAGGCCACTGAAAAATCCATGGTCTTTCGGAATAATCACCACCCAATCGGCCTTTTGTTGTTCTATAAAATTGTTTACTCCTTCTGTGAAACTGGCGTGGTGAACCACATGATACGATGGCTGGTGGTCTTTCAATAAGTTGATTTCCTGTAAGTCCCTTTGTACTTCCGGGTTCTTTTCGATGTGTAAAACATGCAGTTGCGCACGGCAATGATCAAGGAGCCAATGAATTTTAGTCACCGGCAAATTTTCATCGGTATGATCATAGTCTGTAAGTAAGACGATTTTTTGAATGGGTCGATATTCGGCTTCACGTGGAATGATGATTACAGGTACAGTAGAATGTCTGGCTACTGAAACTGTGTTGCTGCCGATTAATTTTTCAGCCATCGCTCCTCCTCCCGTAATACCCATTACTACAAGATTGCAATTGGTCAGGCGGCAGACATCATCTACCCCATTGATCAGCAGGGAATATTCACAATAGATTTCCAGAAAACAACCTGAGGGACAATTTTTTTCCAACCTACGCCGAAAACTTTCTAGCGCAGCAGTGCTATCGCGTTTCATTTGTGCTTCATCAAAAACCTGTACGGCAGTCACCGGCGAATCAATGGTCAGTGGCGCCTGGTAGGCATGATAAAGAATCACCTTGGGTGATCGCAAGTCAGCTGCTAACCCGAGGGCATACAATGCAGCGGAATAACTGGTATCTGAGAAATCGACAGGAACTAATATATTTTGCATGGCTGAATTTTATACAAATGTAGCCGCAAGATTCTGCCCAAAAAATGATATTTGTCAAGATTCAGAGGAATTACTGAAATCGAAGTCAGGCAATGTTTTCAATGATGCCTGCAATACCCTGGCCACCGCCCACACAGGCACTCACCATTCCATATTTTTTATTGAGCCGCTTCATATCATGCAAAAGCTGAACGGTAAGTTTACAACCGGTACACCCAAGTGGATGTCCCAATGCAATCGCACCGCCATTGATATTAATAATATCTGAATTCAGTTCCAATGTTCTTATTACAGCCAAAGCCTGTGCGGCAAATGCTTCATTCAACTCAATCAATTCTATTTGATCTAAGGTCATTCCTGTCTGCTTCAAAACCTTGGGTATGGCGGCAACGGGTCCTATTCCCATGATGCGGGGAGGAACTCCTGCAGATACGCAGCCTACAAGACGACCTATTGGTTGTAATCCGAGTCGTGTGATCATTTTTTCACTCATTACAATAGCAAAAGCGGCGCCATCGCTGGTTTGAGAGGAATTACCTGCGGTTACCGAACCCCCCTGAGCGAATGCCGGCTTCAATTTCGCCAAAGCTTCTATGTTGGTATCGGCACGAACACCCTCGTCGGTATCTACCACATAAGAACGAACAGCCCGTTTGCCTTTCTCATTCACATATACTTCTTCTACATTGATTGGCAGGATTCCGGGTTGAAAGTATCCCTCCTGAATGGCCTGCATTGCTTTTTGATGCGATTGATAGGCAAACAGATCCTGATCTTCGCGACTGATTTTATATTCACTGGCTACCGCTTCAGCAGTCAGTCCCATACTCAAATAATAGTCAGGATCTTCTTTGGCAATCGCATAAGAAGGAACAGTCTTCCATCCGGCTGTTGGAACCATACTCATGCTCTCGGTACCTCCTGCAATGATGCAATCAGCCATCCCGCTTCGAATCTTGGCTGTTGCCATAGCAATACTTTCCAACCCACTGGCACAATATCTGTTGATGGTAATACCCGCCACGTCCACTCCCAATGCCCTAGCAGCAATGATGCGGCCAAATTGTAACCCTTGCTCTGCTTCCGGTACGGCATTCCCCACAATCACATCGTCCACTTCTTTGGGGTCAAGCTGAGGCAATGAAGCTGCCAGTCCTTTAATTACCTCTACTGCAAGATCATCAGGTCGGAAAAAACGAAATCCACCTTTCTTGCTTTTGGTCACTGCCGTCCGAAAACCGGCAACAATATATGCTTCCTGCATAACCTTACATTTAATACCCAAAAATAGCAATTTTTTCTAAAAGTTGTTTATGCAACTAATCAGCTTACCGGCGGGGGAATGATTATATTTGTCGCATGTTTTATCCGCTGATACGTTCCCTCCTCTTCACCTTACCCGCCGAACAGGCCCACCATATTTCCATGCGGTGCCTGTCTGTAGCATGTGCCATTCCACCCTTGAAACGAATGATCGCTCAATGTTGCCGATTTCCGGGTGACAAGGGAAAGAATGTTTTCGGGTTGCCTTTTCGAAATCCGGTAGGTTTAGGGGCGGGTTTTGATAAAAATGCGGCCTACCTGCGGGAACTAAAAGCGCTTGACTTTGGATTTGTTGAAATAGGGACTGTTACCCCTCTGCCACAAAAGGGAAATCAACGTCCAAGGTTGTTCAGACTACCTGCCGACAGGGCTCTCATCAATAGAATGGGCTTCAACAATGACGGAATGGATGCTGTCAAAAGAAGATTGGCCAAATGGAACGATGAAGAGGGCACCGCTGAAGAAAACAAAATGATCATTGGTGGAAACATTGGAAAAAATAAGGTTACAGCAAATGAAGAGGCCTGGAAAGATTATTTACGGGTATTCAGGCATTTGCACGGAGAAGCAGATTACTTTGTAATCAATGTAAGTTCGCCCAACACACCCGGACTTCGGGCATTGCAAGAAAAAGAAGCGTTGGTTAAAATAACAGGTATGTTGCAGGAGTTCAACCAGGGGCAAACAAAACCCAAGCCGCTGCTGCTGAAAATTGCACCTGACCTATCCAGTGGTCAATTGGATGATATTGTGGATTTAACCAGAAAAATTCCATTGAGTGGATTGGTAGCTACCAATACCACCATTGAAAGAAACATGCTTTCGAAGAATTCCCTGTTAAAAAGTGATCAAATTGGCGCTGGCGGACTGAGTGGTGCGCCGCTGCGGTCTATGTCTGTGCATGTTTTACAGTACCTGAAAGCCAATCTTGGCAATGAGATACCCGTTATTTCAAGTGGGGGTATCATGTCGGAAGCCGACGCCCTTGAAAGATTTGATTTAGGAGCAGAATTGATACAAATATGGACGGGCTTCATTTACAATGGTCCTTTCTTCGTAAAAAAAATCGGACAAGCAATGCAGTCCTCCGAATAATCACTTGCTAAATAGTTTACCACCATGTCAACACTTTTTACTACCGAAAGTCTGATCAGTTTCGTTATTCTCGTTGTGCTGGAAATAGTTTTGGGAATTGACAATGTGATTTTTGTGAGCATCATCATGAACCGCGTTGCAGCCAAATACCGGGAACGTGCCAGAACCTTGTGGATGGCTTTTGGTATCATTACCAGAACGGTATTGTTGTTTGGTCTGAGCTGGTTGTTGCAACAAAAGGGCAAGTCGGTTCTTTCCTTCGGAGAAAAATCTTTTGATCTTGCCAGCATCATTATGTTGGCGGGAGGACTATTCCTTATCTACAAATCAGTAAAAGAAATTCACCACAAACTGGAAGGTGAAATTGAACATGCTTCAAAAAGCAATGCAGGACACATGAGCTTCTGGCAGGCCATGTTTCAGATTGTTTTGATCGACATGGTTTTTAGCTTTGATAGTATCATTACTGCCGGTGGTACAGCCAAACACATTGAGATCATGATTGCCGCCGTTATAGTTGCAATGGTAGTAATGTTTCTTTTCAGTGCATCTATAGCCAATTTCATACACCAACGCCCTACTTTGAAAATGCTGGCATTGTCTTTTTTGGTAATGATTGGTTTTGTGTTGTTGGTAGAAGGATGGGATCCGGTTCGCTCGCACGACCTGCACCTGAAAAATTACGTTTACTTTGCTATGGCTTTTTCTTTTTCAGTTGAACTGCTGAACCTGAGAATGAATAAAAAAATCAAGCCGGTGGAATTGCGAGAACCATTGCCCCCCAAAGAATAAAAGGGGGTCTAACGATTTCATCAGAAGTCAAATCCAAGGGAAAAATACCAAATAGGCTTACCCCTGAAAACCCCCTTCATTGGCCAACCGGCATCTACGCGAACAAAATAACCCAACAACGTACTGCGGGCCCCAAATCCATAGCCCCCTGCAAAAGGTCCTAATCCACCTGCATCCAATCTAACACTCACAGGCGTGCGGCCCGGATCGGTGATGTATTCTCCGGGGCGTTGTATACCATTGTATTTCCCATTCCACGCAGAACCCAGATCAACAAATTGTACCAATTGGAAGTTGCGTAAAAAGGCATTGTTGATGGGTCGATTGACCAGGGTTGAAAACAGGGGAAACCTGAATTCACTGTTGATTACAAAAGCATTGTTGCCATTGGCAATGTTTTGGTTATATCCTCGCATGTTGAGGGCAAGTGACTGAAAAGCATAGCTCTGGTCCGGGGCCGGGGGATTGTTGTTGAATTTCGGTCCGAGCCAACCATCTGTTCCGCCCAGGAAATAGACAATTTTTTGTTCGCCCCAGGAAAAATCAGCTGCAGCCCTACCTGCCCAAATGAAATTTCGGTAGATCTTCTTGTACAAGCGTGCATCAAAGCCCAGATTGAAAGTGGCCTTGCCGTTGTTCAGTGCCGTTTTGAAGGTTGGCATATTAACATCCAGAAAAACCTTGTAGCGCAATCCCTTCCAGATATTTTGCGTAGGGTTGATGGTATTATCATGCACATATTCCAATCGTGAAACAATGAAACGCGATACAGTATCCGGAAAAGGCAATGCTGCCGGATCGGGAATACCAATGACATTATTGTAGGGACGTAAAACCCCCCGATCACTTCTTAATCCTACAACGGCCCTCAAACTGCGCACTTCATCAAAAGGATAACTTACATGAAATTGGTAAAGGTTGGTGTACAACTTGGTGCTGAACGCAGAATTGAAGAAGTTGGTGATGGTACTCCTGTAATAGGTTACCCCCCAATCCATTCTCTTCCGATTATTCATGAATGACAATACAATATCCTTATCAGAAAAATTAGTTCCAAAGCGAACACCGCCAACAAATCGCATGTCCTCCATTAAATCGCTTACCCCAACTTTTAGTGCGAAATTGAGATTTGCTCCATTGTTGAGTTGTATCGGCCCAACACCACCCGCATAGGGTTGGTAGCGATTAATCAGGATGGCATTGGTCAATCCGCTCTGTAAAAAATCTGAACTGAATTTGAGGCGATAATCAAAGAGTTTTGATTGAGATAAAATAGATGCCTTTTCCTTGGGAGTCTGAACATAAGAAGGAATATTATAGTCCTGCTTTTCATTGGCAAATTCATTTTGGAAAAAATCAGTTGCTTTCTTTTTAGCAGTATCCTGTGTTACGGGCTTATTAACATAGACAGTTGCCTTTCCGGTTTGGGCTCTGGTATCCGCTATTATCGTCTTCATGAATTCGGTGGGTCTGGCGGAAACATTGCGTTTCAACAGCGTTTGCTCATCTACCTTCAACTTATAAACAAACTTGTAATCCCCTTCCCTTCTTACTTCACTTACCTGTCCGTTATTACCCGCCACCCTTGTTTCAGACAAACTACTTTGATAATTGGTGATTGGAAAAGTATAAGTCGAATCATTATATACCTGATAAAAACTTATGCTGTCGGGTTTGGGAAGTTGCCAGGCAAGCAGGGTAGAATCTATCTCTTTTGGAGTAGGATTGTGAAGAATTTCTTCCCCAATGTAAATCAGCGTATCTAGACCCCGCCGCTGGGTGGAAAAAAATCCGGCCCAACGATTGGCAATTCCATTTTCATCTGAAACAAATGTAAAGTGGTTGGTATTGTATTGCATGGGGAAACGGGCTGAACCATATTTAACATTGGTTAATTGAGTGATCTGTTTGGACTTCCCTTCATTCAAAAGATCTGTAAAGAAGATGTTGAATGTATGGCGACTGGGTAAAACTGTATCGCTGCCTCTTGCAGTTCCCGAAGGACGGTTAGATGAAAAAACGATGCCTGCCTTGTTAGGAAATGCAACCAATGCAGGATCAAGGTCATCATATACATCATCAGTAACCTGAGTAAGTCGGTTCTCTTGTATCTTATAAGTATAAATATCGGTATGGCCATTCTTTACCGCACTCATTACTACGGTATTGGCATCCAGCAGGAAAGAGGCATCCAATATTTGGTCAACTCCACTTATGGTTTGTTTGAAGCGTTTGTATTTGGCAATGTTATCGTAAACAAACATATTGATCTTGCCTTTCGACCAGTAAATCACCAATAATCGTGACCCCTTTCCATCCCAGGCAAGTATGGGATATCGGGGATCGATGTCTCCCTGATTGGTCTTGTTGCCTAACTTCAGCAAGGTTTTGGCATTATAAAAATTTTCATGCAGTTTCAAAGCATATTGCCCGTCATCAAATTCAACCACCGCATAGGTTGAACTTCTTGCAATTGGATTGGCTTGAAAACGGAAATAATCTTTTTTTGATATGTCTTCAGTTACCGCGAGGGTTCCCTTCGGTTGGTTGCGACGGCGTGTAATGTCTCTTGTATAGCGCTCCTGTTCGTATTGCATGAAATCCTTTAGAACTTCTTTGAATTTCTTTTTACAAACACGCAAACAGGCATTGTTCAGGTTTTTATAAATACGTGCCAGGTAAAGTAAATACGTGACATTTTCCTTGCGGTATTTTTCTGCAATGTATCTCCAGAAAGAATGACCTGCTAACAAGGGTTGTTCAAATGCAAATTGATAAAAAGAGGAGTACCTGCCGCTAAGAATGGCACTTTTCAATTCGTCATCAAGTAGGGTACTCCATGGCTCTCCAACATATGCCACATAACCATCCACCAGCCATTTGGGTAAATCCAGCAGGGCCTGGTTACTGGCAAACTCACCTATGTCATCTCCAAAAAGCAGGTTATCGGTCAACACCCTGGCAATGCCTTGTCTGATCTGGCGGCGCAGATTAGCATGGTTGCCATCAAAAAACACCACCATTTTATTGTTCACCAGTCGGGTAATACCTCCCGGACTTTGCCACTCTGTTCCTAAACCAATGTTGCTGCTTTTGAAGTCATTATAATCGTTGTAGATAACAATATTGGCGCGGCGTTGGAGTGAATACTCAACAAAATTTTCTATTGCCGGTAATTCTTCTTCTGCCAGCTGTATGGCGTACTTTCCCAATTCTACTCCCCCTTGTGAAACATAGGCATTGAAATTCAAAGACTGATAAAACTTCCAGTTGAACTTCTTATGCTGTACCCTATTTTTGCCAAACTCAACACCATTCACCTGCGCAATGCCCAATAGAGGCAAGAAAACCCCGGCCAGGCAGACAATGGCTAGTCGTTTGAAATACATATCTGAACTTTGATGTTTTAAAAATAATCATTTACCTGCAAAAGACACTAAAATTACCAATATGTTAACCCTCCAGGTTTTCACTTTTAGTCCGATCCGCGAAAATACCTATGTACTCTATAATGAATACCGAAAAGCCATCATTATTGATCCCGGTTGCTATTTTTCTGCTGAAGAAGAAGTGTTAAAAAACTTTCTTGCTTCGGAAGGTCTTCAACCTACACTTTTGTTGAATACCCATTGTCACCTCGACCATGTTTTTGGGAACCGATGGGTACATGAAACCTACGGATTGGAATTGTATCTACATCAAGGGGAGGAGATTGTTTTGGAAAGGGCTCCGATTTCAGGGCAAAACTGGGGACTCCCCTTCACCAATTATAAGGGACCACTGCATTTTTTGAAAGAAGGAGATGTGATTGAACTCGATAACGACCGGCTGGAAGTACTGGAGACACCCGGACATTCCCCCGCCAGCATTTGCTTTTACTCTGCAGCACAACAATTCGTTATTGCGGGGGATGTATTGTTCCGCGAGAGCATCGGAAGAACCGATCTGCCGGGAAGCAGCCATGAACTTTTACTTAAAAGCATCCGAGAAAAATTATGGGTATTGCCTGATGAGGTGACGGTGCATCCCGGACATGGCAGTTCTACCACCATTGGTTATGAAAAACAAAACAATCCTTTCCTGAACTAGTTAGAACAGGCGTTCCGGTTCACTGTTGTCCCGAATCATCCGGTAGGCCTGAATAAAAAGAGCACCCAGATTTTGGTAGGGTGGCACATAATCACGAAATGTTTCCAGAGATTTACCTGTGAATCTAGTTTCCAGTTGCTTCCAAAGAGTTGGCCAATAAATATCCACCCCTCTCCGCATCTGTTCGCAAATCACATCTATTAATAGTTGGTTGATTTGTCCGGTACCTACCTGTTTTGACGAAATGATGGCTGCCTGCGGACAGGTTTCCAGCACATCATTGAGTCGCTGGTACCCACCACAACTTCCCACCAGCACGAGCTGAGAACTAAAGGGGAGTTTTTCGATGGTGGAGGGCAAGCTATAACTATGGCCCCGGTGAATCGACATCACGGGTTCAATTTTTTTCGACATCAGGTAGGTAATCAAACTGTCCTGTGCATGCTCGTCTTTGTCACCCACTTCATCGAGGGGCAAGTTGGAATAAATGGTTACCGGTGTTCCTTTTACAGACGACACCTCTGTCCAAAAGGGCTTGCGCACTATTTTCCATTGGGGATTGCTGAATCGCTTGAGGAAGGTTTGATGAATTTCAGGTCCTCCTTTATCGCCATAAAAAAATTGTTGCACAATGATTCTTCCGGAAGAATCCTGAAGGGATTTAATGGTCAAACGATCAGCAGGTTCTAAACCCAATGCATCCAATACGGATGTGCGCCGGGATGTATCCATTGCATAAAAAATCTTTTGCAGAATAGTATAAATGGCTGAACCGCGGGAATCTTTCCCTCCCTTCAATTGTTCTACCCTTTCATCGACCTTGGTAAGCATCCAATTTCGAATGTTTGCATTATAAATGCTCGAATAAGTCGTTGCAACATCAACGGCATCTGCCAGCCCCTCTGTTTTTTCCAGCCCATCAGTAAATTCAACAACCATTTTGCGGGCGGAAGCAGAATCCATCCTGTTCAACCAGTCATCAAGTGTATTATAAGAGGCACAAAGACGTATGAACCGTCTATACTGATCATACTGCACCCCAGCCAGCAGTGAATCGGGTGATTTTCCCTTCCATAATTGAAACATGCGGGGATAAATACCCAATACAAAACTCGAAGTGTACATTTCTTCTTCACCTGTAATGGCTACATAATATAATTCCTCCGGACTAAGGCGGTTTATTTTTCTAAATCTTTTGACCGGATTATTCTCTTCGTGTAACCCATTGATTTCATTCAGATAATCTTCTACTGCCTTTTGCTTTATTCTCTTGTACAACGCATCTATTCCCATAGCGGTATCGCCCTGTCTAAGCCGCTTCATGTATGATATTCTGGTTTGAATCAGCATCCGAAAATAAGTTCCACCGGTATCCTCGCGGGTCAGTGGTGCTATGGAATCAATGGTAAGTCTGCCATGATAAATTTCATCAATGAAGGGGAAAATCATTCTTCCGGTTGGCAACTTGGTGAGGTAGGCAATCAATTTTACCAGGGGATGCGCGGACTGATGAATTTTCTTTCCCAATGCATCCGGAACTGCTGCATAAGTGTATAACTTTTCCTGGTTGAGAAATGCTGCTCGAACAATTAAACTATCGGCATAACGACACTGGGGTAATTTGCTGAGCAGCGGTAGTATCATAGAGGGATCACGACCGGCTTGTTGTAAAAGCAGCCAATCCCTGGCATCATCCCTGCCGGGATTGCTATTGAGGGCTGTATTCTGCAACAACAACCAGGCACTTTCGATTGAAAGAGGGTAAAAAATCGGTAGATACGTTTTACCCTCCCAAGTGGCTTTCATGGCTACACCATAGGCATCCACCAGACCCGCCCATTGATTCGAATGAATTTTGTTGGTGAGCAACATTTCACGGTAGCCCTCTAAAAATTCCCGCAAACTTCTCAGCCATTTAAACCTGTCATTATCAGTGAAACTAGTGTTACGTTCAATGTCTGCTCTATATCCATCGATTTTGTTTTTCAGAATACGGTCACTGCTGATGATCGAAAAACTGTCCTTCAAAGGTGCTTTTTTGGAAAGATGTACTTCAGAAATCTGCCGGTAGGATGCAATGATCTGATCATGGTACAGCATACGCATGGGTGGAATAGGAGGCATGTTGATTTCCTGTGCAGTAACAGGGAATGCCAAAAAAAAGAAAAGCCAGCTTCCTGCCCAACGGAGTAGATGCATAAGGCACAAAATTATACTAAAAATATTGCCATGGACTGTTCAATCGACAACCAGTTAACAATAACATAATAAAGGAGAAATCACCATATGCAGATGATAAGATTTAATTTTGTAGGAACCAGAACGTTATGGGTGACAAACCCCAAAAAATTCTCATCGCGGATGATGAGCCAGATATAGTCGAAATAGTATCCTACAACCTAAGGAAGGAGGGCTTCGAAGTATTCACTGCTGCTGACGGAAATGAAGCCCTTCAGCAGGCGCGACTCCATCATCCCGATTTGATTATTCTCGACATCATGATGCCCGGAAAAACCGGTGTCGAGGTTTGTCAGATCCTTAGAACTCAGCCCGAGTTTGCACAAACCCTCATTATTTTTCTAACGGCTGTAAGCGATGAAACCGTTCAGATCAAGGGACTAGAATCAGGGGCTGATGATTATGTAGCCAAGCCGGTGAGTCCAAAAGTGCTCATCAGCAAAGTACATGCTCTTTTCCGCCGCCTTCGGAAAGAAATTACTGAAAACAAAAAAATAGTGTTAGGTGATTTCTCCATCGATCCGGCAAGCTATCTGGTTACGATTGGTGACAGGGAAATCTCACTCGCAAAAAAAGAGTTCGAACTGCTTTATCTACTGGCCTCCCGACCGGGAAGGGTGATGTTGCGCAACGAAATTTTATCACAGGTTTGGGGCAGCGATGTCATTGTTGGCGATCGGACCATTGATGTACACATCAGAAAAATCAGACAGAAGTTGAACATGGATTGTATTACAACTGTCAAGGGGGTCGGCTATAAATTTGAGTGGTAAGCCGGTCATTGCCTACCTTTGAACCTGCATCCGAAATCCATGTTTTCATCCCGCAACCTTTCCCCACAGCAATTATCAGCATTTACTGCGCTGGCTCTTTCTGTGCCCATTGGACTAGGCAGTAGCTGGCTTTTGCCAAACTGGAAGATAGCCCTGGTAATTTTTGTTGTGGTATTTCTGGGCAGTTATCTGTTGATTCGGAGGGTACTTGAATCTTTTATCTACAGAAAGATAAAACTCATTTATAAGGTTATCTATCAAACCAAGGCTACCAAAAGGGAAGAAACCTACTATAAGTATATACTCCCCCAAAAGGGTATTGATGAAGTGAGAGAAGACGTAGAACAATGGGCACAGCAAAAAAAAGCAGAGATTGAAGTTTTGCAAACCAATGAGGCTTACAGAAAAGAATTTTTACAGAACCTGTCACATGAGTTCAAAACACCCATTTTTGCTATCCAGGGTTATGTCGATACCCTCTTGCAGGGTGCAATGGAAGACCCCGCCACCAGAAAGAAATTTCTGGAAAACACGGCCCGCAACATCGATAGAATGGTCAACCTACTGGAGGACCTGGACGAGATTTCACGGCTGGAAAGTGGACGTCAACCCCTGTACAAAACTCAGTTCGTTATTCAGGAGCTGATCAGGGATGCTTTCGAAGCACATTCCATTAAAACCACTGCTAAAAATATCCATTGCAGCATCAAAAAAGGGTGTGAGGCACCTGTGACGGTCTATGCTGACAAAGAAAAAATTCAACAGGTTATTATCAACCTGCTGGACAATGCGACCAAATACGGGAAGCAAAACGGACACATCATTGCCAGTATTTATCCCATGGATGAAGGACATATATTGGTAGAAATCAGTGATGACGGAATCGGTATTGCAGAGGAACATTTACCGAGGATTTTTGAGAGGTTTTACCGCACAGACCAAGGACGCAGCCGCGATTTAGGCGGTACAGGTTTGGGACTAGCCATTTGCAAACACATCATAGAGGCACATGGTCAGAATATTCATGTGCGCAGTAAAAAAGAAGTAGGTACCACCATCGGCTTTATTTTAGACAGCCACAAGCCGGAATCAATGTAACTATGTTGATAAAACTGACACAGTATTAAACAATCATTAAATTTACCTTCCTTAACGGTAAAAATACACATAACATTACTTTTACAACCAAATCAAGAAAATCATGAGATTGAATAATTTCGGAAACCTGTTCATGCCCAAGAATAAAGTGTTTTATGAACTATTTGAAGGGGTGGCGGAAAAGGTATTGGAAATGGCCCAGAAATTAAAAGAGATGGTCAGCGAACCCGACCACAACAAAAGAGCCTCCATACTTGCGCAGATTGAAGACCTGGAACATAAAAATGATGAGAATACCCATCGAATTTTTACAGAGCTAGGTCGCAATTTTATCACTCCTTTCGACCGGGAAGACATTCACTACCTCGCTACTGCCTTGGATGATATCTGTGATTACATTTATGCATCTTCTAAAAAAATTAATTTCTATAATGTCAATCCCAACGATACGGGTATTCAGAAAATGGCTGATTTGATTTTACAAGGAGCAATTGAGATACGGAAAGCAGTGATGGGGCTGCGTGACATGAAAAACCTCCGGGAGATGACGGAAGCAATGGTAAGAGTGAACAGCATTGAAAATCAGGCAGACGATGTTTTTGATATGAGCATAGAGATGCTTTTTCAGCAGGAGAATGATTTCAAAGAGGTAATCAAAAAAAGAGAGATCTATCAGGTCATGGAAATTGCAACCGACAAATGTGAAGATGCCGCCAATGTAATCGAATCGATTGTAATCAAATATGCCTGATAATTCCTACCGTATCTAAGAGGTTCTTGCCTTAAACAATCCCGTATGCTAACCCTGCTGATTATAATCATAGTACTGGCTTTCATTTTCGACTACATCAATGGATTTCACGATGCCGCCAACGCCATCGCTACCATTGTTTCCACCAAAGTACTTACTCCCTTCCAGGCAGTGGTATGGGCTGCAGTTTTCAACTTTGCCGCTTATTTCATGGCGAAATACGTCTTCAAGGAATTCGGAATCGGCAATACAGTTGCCAAATGGGTGAATGCTGAATTCATCACCCTTCATGTAATTCTGGCTGGGATCATTGCTGCCATTATCTGGAACCTGCTCACCTGGTGGTTCGGCATTCCTTCCAGCTCCTCTCATACCCTCATGGGCGGCTTCGTGGGTGCCGCATTGACCCATGCCCATGGATTCAGTCAAGATGGAGTGGATGTGATCAACTACGTGAAAGTAGTTCCTACCTTCCTGTTCATTTTTGTCGCACCCTTGATTGGAATGGTCATCGCCTTCATTATAACCATCCTCATTGTTCATATATGCAAGGGTTCGAATCCTTACAAAGCAGAGGGCTGGTTCAAGCGATTACAGTTGGTTTCCTCCGCCGCCTTCAGTGTGGGCCATGGAGGCAATGACGCCCAAAAAGTAATGGGCATCATCGGTGCTGCCACTATTTTCTACGAAAAAAGTCAAGGCGTAACCATGGATTTCAACCAGTTTGTGGAAGCCTATCCTTGGGTGCCTTTTACCAGCTTCCTGTGCATCGGTTTGGGCACCATGAGTGGCGGATGGAAAATTGTAAAAACCATGGGAACCCGCATCACCAAGGTAACTCCGCTGGAGGGTGTTGCCGCAGAAACAGCAGGTGCTATAACCCTGTTCATGACCGAGCACTTTAAAATTCCTGTTTCCACCACCCATACCATTACCGGCTCTATCATTGGTGTTGGTGCTACCAAGCGCCTGAGTGCAGTTAGATGGGGTGTCACAGTGAATCTTCTTTGGGCATGGATCCTTACCATTCCTGTTTCAGCAGTGCTGGCTGGTATCTTTTATTATGTATTGAAATTATTCATTTAAGATTTTATTCGCCTTTCAGGTAAGGCTTGAATAAGTTATCTTGCGCTCACAAAGTGCATCATGGCTACTATTTTAGTTACCGGCGGCTGCGGATACATAGGTTCTCATACCCTGGTTGATCTTATAGAAAACGGATTTGACGTTATTTCAATAGATGACCTTTCCCGTTCTACTGCTTATGCCATAACCGGCATAGAAAAAATCACAGGCAAGCGCATCAAAAACTATCAGGTTGACCTCAAAAATTTTGATGAGACCTTGGCCGTTTTTCAGGAAAATGATGGCATTGTTGGTATCATTCATTTTGCTGCTTTCAAAGCAGTGGGAGAATCGGTAGAGCAACCACTATCATATTATGAAAACAATTTGTTTTCCCTCGTCAACCTACTGAAATGTGCAGAGGAATTTGAGGTGCCCCATTTTGTTTTTTCCTCTTCCTGCACAGTTTATGGTAGTCCGGCAGAAGTACCTGTCACAGAAAATACTGCCTGGCAAACAGCCGAATCACCTTATGGAGCCACCAAGCAAATGGGAGAAAACATTGTAAGAGATGTGTACCGCAATCTCAAAGGGGCTGCCATCCTTCTGCGCTATTTCAATCCGGTGGGAGGCCACCCTACTGCATTATTGGGAGAAAGTCCTTTGGGCAAACCACTGAATCTGGTACCGGTGATTACGCAAACTGCCATCGGTAAATTACCCGGTATGATGGTGTATGGAGATGATTATCCCACCCGCGATGGGAGTTGCATTCGTGATTATATTCATGTGTGTGATATTGCCCATGCCCATACCCTTGCCCTCTTATACCTGCTGGAAGAGAGGAACACAGAGCCGACGGAAGTGTTCAACCTGGGAACGGGAAATGGCATCACAGTATTGGAAGCCATTCGGATGTTTGAGGAAGTGAGTGGAGAAAAATTAAATTATGCTATTGGTCCGCGCCGGCCGGGTGATGTAATGGCAATTTATGCCAACAATGAAAAGGCGGTGCAGCGATTGGGCTGGAAGATACAGTATGATCTCCGGGAGATGATGCGTACGGCCTGGAATTGGGAATTGAAAGTAAAGGAGGCGGAAGACCGCGCCCGCAAAAATTAATTCACTTTACTGGTTCACCATTTTTTCTGCATTCTCTGCCACTTGCAGTGCCTCAATGAACTCATCGAGTTCGCCACCCACAACCGCATTGAGGTTATAGGAAGTAAGTCCGATGCGGTGGTCAGTTACTCTACCCTGCGGCCAGTTGTAGGTTCTGATTTTTGCACTGCGGTCGCCGGTACTTACGAGGGTTTTACGACGACGGGCGATTTCATCTTCCTGTTTGCGCACCTGTTCCTCATATAATTTGGTACGCAGCATGGTCATGGCTTTTTCGCGGTTGCCCAGTTGGGAGCGTTCTGTTTGGCAAACCACCACCACGCCTGTAGGAATATGGGTAAGAAACACTTTGGTTTCTACTTTATTTACGTTTTGACCTCCGGCACCGCCACTGCGGGCGGTTTCCATTTTAACGTCGCTCTCTTTCAATTCAAAATCGACTTCTTCAGCTTCTGGCATCACGGCAACGGTGGCCGCAGAAGTGTGCACCCTGCCTTGTGTTTCTGTATCGGGAACCCGTTGAACGCGGTGAACACCGCTTTCGAATTTCAGGGTGCCATATACATCTTCACCGGTAACTTCCACAACTACTTCTTTATAACCGCCGACGGTTCCTTCGCTCTCGCTCACGATTTGAGTTTTCCAGCCCTTTTTGGCGCAGTAACGCAGGTACATGCCCAGCAGGTCACCTGCAAAAAGACTGGCTTCATCACCACCGGTACCGGCGCGTATTTCCAGGATAGCGTTCTTATCGTCTTGCGGGTCTGTGGGTATGAGCAGTTGGGTAAGGAGTTTCTCCAGTTCTTCTTTTTGTGCTTCCAGTGCCGGCAGTTCCATTTTTGCCAGTTCTTTCATGTCTTCATCGGAAGAATGTTGGG
>JBJTTC010000006.1:0-5840 GCA_046079965.1 Sediminibacterium sp.
GCTGGGCTTTCAGGCACCCGACACCCGCAGACTTGTTCCGTACCATGGAAGATGCCAGTGGTGAAGACCTCGATTGGTTCTGGCGGGGCTGGTTCTATACCATCGATCCATGTGATATCTCACTCGACAGTGTACGCCACGCTGTTTTTGATCCGAATATGGCCATGCCAGGTGGCGGAATGAGTGGTCGAGGCCCTGCCGGTGCCCCCAGTCGTCCGATCGCCAAACCCCTCGTCAATTCTTTTGAAGACATTTCAAAGATTCGAAACCGCAACGACAAAAACATTCTCTTCCTGACGGATGTAGATACCACTTTGCGTGATTTCTATTGGCGCTATGACCGTGGTCTGGAGCCCTATGATTCTGTAACCAAAATACCATTCGCTGCCCCTGCCAACCCCGAACCATTGACGGAGGAAGAGAAGGCGAAATATGGAGGTATGCACCTCTACGAGATCAATTGTTCTAACAAAGGAGGACTCATTATGCCGGTAATTGTTGAGTTTACTTTCGAAGATGGTACCACGATGCGCGAAAATATTCCCGCACAGATCTGGAGAAAGAATGAGCAAAATATGAGCAAGGTGTATATGACCAAAAAGAAAGCAGTGAAAATTCAAATCGATCCAATGCGTGAAACTGCCGACATCAACGAGACGAACAACACCTGGCCCAAAGTTCCTGAAACCAGTAAATTCGCCATTTTCAAAGGCAGAATGGCTGGTGGAAGGGGCGGTATGCCTCAAACCGGCAACCCAATGCAGGTTTCTCAACAAAAGAAATAATCATCCAATACCAAACCCGGATTGATACAACGATCCGGTTTTTTTTTACAACTTAGTTTACACCGAAAATCAGTAGGTAAAAACACCGATTTCGGTATCCGTTAAAATACAGGTGAACATCAATTGTACCTTCATTTAATTCCAACATGAGAAATTTTTTTCTTTACATAATATTTGTTTCACTTCCCGGCTACTTGGTGGCTGCAGATGTCGATACAATTCGAATTTACAGCCGGTCAATGCAGAAGAAAATTCCTGCAGTGGTAGTAACACCCGATGGCTATTCCTCCCAACCGGTTCAACGCTACCCGGTTGTTTATTTATTACACGGTGCTTTTGGAAGCTATTCCAACTGGATCAAAAAAGTACCCGCCATCAGGGCATTGGCAGATCAATACCAGACAATCATCGTTTGTCCGGACGGTTCCTCCAACAGCTGGTACTTTGATAGTCCCATCGACTCCGGTTTTCGTTATGAAACACATGTGGCTGAAGAAGTACCCCATTACATGGATAGCGCCTACCGCACCATCAATGATAGAAAAGCTAGGGCGATCACGGGTTTTAGCATGGGCGGACATGGGGCATTGTTCATTGCTTTTCGCCATGCCGACCGTTTCAGCATTGCCGGCAGCATGAGTGGCGCATTGCATGTTACCGTTATTCGCAAGGGCTATGATGTCGAAAAGAGATTGGGCGATACCACTGTGAATGCCGCTTACTGGCGAGACTGGAGTGTACTCAATTTGATTGATCAATATCCCAAAGATTCCCTCAGCATTTTGATTGATTGTGGAACGGAGGATAGAATAATAGGCATGAGTCGCGCTGTTCACGAAAAAATGCTGCGACTAAAAATCCCCCATGAATACCTGGAACGACCCGGCGATCACAATTGGCCATATTGGGAGAATGCCATCCATTATCAAATGATGTACATCAACCAGCAATTCAGGAAAAAAAGAAAAAAATAGCAGCCAACTACTTTTTTAAGAGAGTGAATTTTTATTGAATCACCGACTTGCTTCTTGATTTACTTCCGCCACCCCTCCCTTCCTGTAATTTCGGTAAAGGGGCCTTTTTATTGGTTGCAGTGTCAGCCGGAACAATAGCAGGTGCTTTGTTTGTTTGCAGTTCATCCAACACATAAGTCTCTTCGGCAAGAATTCGACCATAGACAGGATCAAAATAACGCCAGGTGCCGTGTCTTTTTGATTGACCTTCCATTTTAATGACTACTTTGATGAAACGATTGGCATCTCCGGGATCTGGAACCTGAATGGTATCCAGTTGTTGCTTGCCCAATTTGCGGGGGGCACGCCAGTATTCCTCCCTGATCAATCCCGCCACATTAAAATAAAGGCAGCGTCCATCCTTGTTGCCAAAGCGATAATTTTCTTCAGCAATTTTATCACCCATCAGGTTGTACCTTTTCCAGGTGCCGACTTTTAAATCGCCTTCATAATATCCCTCCTCCTCGTATCCCGGATTACCCCGTAGCGAAGGAAATTTTTCTACCCACTTTCCCTGCTTGCGGTCACTCATGTCTATTTTATTGATGGAATCACCCCTTGAGCTTTTTACAAATGATTTGTACTCTATTTGTGCGCCTGCCACAAAGTAAAATAGACAACTTAAAATGACCAATCTACCATACATATTACATATATTGTAACCTAAATTTATCACAAATATGCGTATTTGTATATCCAAAGTATTGTTAAGCATACCACTCATCTTCTCCGGATACCTTTCTGCTCAAATCAAACCCACGCCTGCCACAGAAAGATTGGCAGTGGTGGAACAGCGGAAAAGTTTATCTGCACAGTCGCTGCTTAACCAGGTACCTTTTCGCAGTGTCGGACCCTCCATCATGAGTGGTCGGGTGGTTGACCTGGAAGTGAATCCCGATGACCCCACAGAGATGTATGTGGCTTATGCCAGTGGTGGTTTGTGGCATACGGTGAACAACGGACAAAGCTTTACACCCATCTTCGATTCAACTGATGTGTTAACCATTGGCGATATCGCTGTGAACTGGAAAACTCGCGCTATTTGGGTAGGAACAGGTGAGGTCAACAGCAGCCGTTCTTCTTATGCAGGTATGGGGGTTTATCGCTCAATGAACAATGGAAAAACCTGGGATTACCTCGGTCTTCCCGAAAGCCACCACATCGGAAAAATTCTGCTTCACCCTACCAACGATCAGGTGGTATGGGTGGCTGCGTTTGGACATCTCTGTTCACCCAATAAAGAGCGGGGTGTATATAAAACTTCCGATGGAGGAAAACAATGGAAGCAGGTCCTTTATGTAGATGACAATACAGGTGCTGTAGAAATGGATATCAACCCGCAAAATCCGGATGTACTATATGCAGCCATGTGGTACAAAACACGCAGTGCCTCAAACCTCGTTGAGAGTGGAACAAGCAGCGGCATTTATCAATCTACCAATGGAGGCGAACAGTGGCAACTCATTTCCGGAGCAGGCAGTGGTTTCCCTAATGGAGAGGGTGTGGGAAGAATCGGACTTGCCGTATTTCCTAAAAATCCATCCATTGTCTATGCCATCGTAGATAACAATTTCCGCCAGCCCGATACTGCAAGAAAAAATACAGATACCAGTCGCTATGTACTGAGTGATTTCAAAGGGCTAACCAAAGAAAGTTTTGCTGCCCTCGATAATAAAAAGTTGCAGGCATTCATCGCTTCTCCCCGCAATGGTATTCCTTCCAAATACACGGCTGCCGGACTGAAAGAAGCAGTAGCTGCTGATCGCTTTCCTCCTTCAGTTATCTGGGATTTCCTCTATGATGCCAACACTGCTCTTTTTGAAACACCCATCTATGGTGCGCAGGTATATAAGAGCGTCGATGGAGGAAAAAGCTGGATGAAGACACACGAAAAGAACATCATGCTCTACAGCACCTATGGTTATTATTTTGGAAAAATATTTGTTAGTCCGACCCGCGAAGATAAAATCATCATCACCGGTGTTGATGTGTTGATGAGCACCGATGGTGGAAAAAAGTTTGTCAGCATCGGTAAGGAGAATGTTCACTCCGATCACCACGCTATCTGGATGAGTGCAACCAAAGACGGACACATCATCAATGGCAATGATGGGGGTTGTAATATTACGTATGATGACGGACAACATTGGTTCAAGGCAAATACACCTCCGGTAGGTCAGTATTATGCTGTGGCAGTGGACATGGCCAAGCCCTACAATGTGTATGGAGGTTTACAGGACAATGGTACCTGGTTTGGTTCAAGCAATACGAGGGAGAGTTACCGTTGGTATGATTCCGGTGAGAACCCTTATAAATCAATCAATGGTGGCGATGGCATGCAGGTGCAGGTGGACTGGCGCGATAACAAAACAGTTTATAGTGGGTCACAGTTTGGGGCCTATAGCCGCCAGACAATGGGTACGCCCGGACGAGGAACATCGGTGAGACCTGATCGGGATTTGGGTGAGCCGGCATTGAGGTACAATTGGCAGACACCGATTTTGTTGAGTCGCCATCAGCAGGATGTATTTTATTATGGTAGCAATCAATTTCACCGTTCACTCAACAGGGGCGACAGCATGGTGGCGATGAGTGGTGATCTTACTACGAATCCGCCGCAGGGAGATGTTCCCTTTGGCACACTGACAACAATAAGTGAAAGTCCGATTCGCTTTGGTTTGCTCTATGTAGGATCTGATGATGGTAATATCCATGTGAGCAGGGATGGGGGATATACCTGGACATTGATCAATAAAAAATTGCCGAAAGGCTTGTATGTAAGCAGGGTGGTTGCGAGTGCATTTCAGGAAGGAAGGGTATATGCTACATTGAACGGATACCGCAATGATCATTTCGCAGCTTATGTTTATGTGAGTGATGATTATGGTACCAACTGGAGGTCGATAGCAGCAAATTTACCTGCTGAACCGGTGAATGTGTTGAGAGAAGACCCGGTACAGTCCAACGTGCTTTATGTAGGCACTGACGGGGGGTTGTATGTGAGCATTGATGGAGGAAGTAGTTATATGATGTGGAACAAAGGATTGCCTTACAGTGTTCCTGTACATGATCTGGTGATACATCCGCGCGACAATGAGTTGTTATTGGGAACGCATGGCAGAAGTTTGTACATAGCTTCTGTGAGTGAGATACGCCGGCTGGCTTCCGATGCTGCCTATCGCGAGAAGAAGCAGAAAGAGATGACCGGGAAGTAAAATCAGCGTTACTGCATAAACATTTTACTGTGCAGTGGGGTTTTCCTGTTGCGCAGTTTTTTTTATGATCCACAGGTCCTGACCACCCAATACACCCGGGAATTTTTTGCCATCATAGTAGAGCAGAATTTGTAAGCCGGTCGGCAAGAGCTGTCGCATGCCATTCGGGGTATGATAGGTTCTCATTCCACGGCTACCCGGGAGGGTTGAACCGCAAGTGAGCAGTCCGTTATATTCCAGTTGACGAAGTTGGTGGGAACTGAGTTCAGGGTGATAGTATTTGCCCCGGGTACTAATGCAGGCGATGCCCTGGGGTTCAAGCCAGTCGTGCAGTTGCAGAAGGGTAGGTGCCTGCTGATCGGCGGGAAGATGGGTAAGTACGCTGGTACCGATGATTAGGTCGAATGAAGAGGCAGGGGGCAGTGTATTCTCAGAGGCAAGTAAGAAGGAAATATCTGGAATATGTTTTTGCAACCAGTGGATGTAGGCAGCGTTGATATCGACACCGGTGATATTTGCTTCAGGAAAAAAATGTGGCAAGTGACGGGTCACTCTTCCCACCCCACAGCCCCAATCCAATATCGACTTTGCGGGTGATCGGTGAAACTGATGGAAGAAGGAAGTGAATTCAGCAGCGGCCTCCTGTCCACTTTTTAGGTACCAGGGATAATTGATTTGTCCCGTTTCGAATAGCAGTTTATCGGGAGGTAGGGGGAAGGAGGGGTTTTGATGCTTGAATTTTTTATTCGGGGACTGGTAATAGAATTTTTGTAACCTATAAATGATTTCACTTTTTTCTCCTCTATTGGAAAGAATGCTTCGTATTA
>JBJTTC010000007.1:0-2696 GCA_046079965.1 Sediminibacterium sp.
GTTTATCTGCGCTTGATATTTCAGTATCTTGTAGGAAATATTATTTCATGAAATATTGCTTGTTTGTCCTCCTGTTTTTTATCTGGATTGCCGGACAATCCCAAAAAGTGTACCCCCATGTTAAAGGCTTCGGGGGTGTAAGTGCTATTGCCTTACCTGTTGAAAAACCTGATCCCGGTCAAACCTATAATATCGTAGTAGAAGTAAATACCGACAATCCAAAACCTGAACAGGTGCATGAATTGCTCGAGAAGATTGCTTCCATTGCTAACCTGCACGTGCTGGGTGGTGTATCTCCTGAGCGACTTCATATCGTAGCAGTAATACATGGTCCTGCAGCCATGTTTTTACAGCATGACTCTGTCTATCTGCGCAAACACAATGTTCCCAATCCCAACCTGCCACTGTTTAGTGCGCTGAAGCAGGCGGGTGTTCGCTTATTGGTATGTGCACAATCGATGGTAAAGCGAAATATCGATCCGGCAACTATTGCCCCCGAGTTGGAAATAGCGCTTTCCGCAATGACAGCCATCAGTACTTACCAGCGCAGGGGATACATGCTACTGAAATTGTAGCGCTAGCCTGAGTTCGGAAAATAATTATTAAAACGATGGATGTACACCTGTGTAGTTCATGGGTGTGATTGATAACAATTCTTTTTTGACCTTTGCTTTTACGGGTAACCGTTTAATAAAAGCGTGCAGTGTTTTTTGCGTAATACCTTCTTTGCCGCGGGTTAATTCTTTGAGTGATTCATAAGCCCCGGCATATTGTTCCCTTCGTAAAATGGTTTGTATGGCTTCAGCTACTACCGCCCAGTTTTGATTCAGGTCATCTTCCATCTTTTCCCTGTTGAGTAGTAGCTTATTCATTCCTTTCATGATGGAGTGAATTGCCAGCAAACTATGCGCCATAGGAACACCTATGTTTCTTAGAACCGTAGAATCTGTTAGGTCTCTTTGTAAACGGCTAATAGGCAACTTGGCTGATAAATGCTCGAGCAGGGCATTGGCAACTCCCAGATTCCCCTCTGCATTTTCAAAGTCAATCGGATTTACTTTATGGGGCATAGCTGAAGATCCCACTTCACCTGCTTTGGTTTGCTGGCGAAAATATTCCATACTGATATAGGTCCAGCAATCCCTGCTAAAATCTATCAGTATAGTATTGATACGTTTGATGGTATCAAGTTGTGCAGCTAACATATCGTAGTGCTCAATTTGTGTAGTGAACTGTTGTCTGGTTAGACCCAATCGCTGAACGAATTTATCTGCCAGCCGTGGCCAGTTCTTTTCAGGAAAACTTACCTGGTGCGCATTGAAATTACCCGTGGCACCACCAAATTTACCTGTATGCGGCAGTGATGTCAACAAATGCAATTGAGTAGATATCCTTTCGTGAAAAACTTTCCATTCTTTGCCCAATCGGGTAGGAGATGCCGGTTGTCCGTGTGTTCTTGCCAGCATCGGCACATCTTTCCACTTTCTGGCTTGCTGTACAATTAATTTTTGTAGTTGTTCCATTGCAGGAACATACACTTCAGTCAGTGCGGCCCTCCAACTCATAGGAACTGCTGTATGATTGATGTCCTGTGAGGTGAGGCCAAAATGAATCCATTCTTGTAAATGTTCGCCACCGGCTTTTTTAAGTTCTTCTTTCAGAAAATACTCTACTGCTTTAACATCATGCCGGGTGATGCTTTCAATTTTTTTGATCGCGGCTGCCTCTGCTGTACCAAAATTGGCTTCCAACTTTTGAAAATGTTGCTTGACAACTGCAGGAAGTACAAATAGCTTTTGATCTGCCAGAAAAAAGAAATAGGCAATTTCTACCCTAACCCTGTACCGAATCAGACCCAACTCAGAAAAATAGGGAGCCAGCGGTGATACTTGTTCGCGGTATCTGCCATCAACAGGGGAGATGGCGGTAAGTGGCGTAAGTTCCATGAAGGCCGGATTTGGCAGGTAAATATGCCTTGCAAAGATAACGCAGACAGACGGGTTTTCAAGCAATGTCTTGTTTCCAACTGTTTTTACGGTTTCCCTGCGGGGAATTGTTTTTCTTTGCAAAAAATTTAACTGGTGGATCCTATCCGAATCGGTGCAGTTAGTTATCTGAATACTCAACCTTTTGTTTACGGACTCACCCATGCGCCTAATCGGCCGGAAGTGCTTGTTTCAGCTGATTACCCCTCTGCCATAGCAGCTCAACTGGAAAAAAAAGAAATTGATATCGGACTCATACCGGTTGCAGCCATAGAACGAATTCCACACGCTAAGATCATCACAGATTTCTGTATAGGGGCAACTGGTGCTGTAGCATCCGTTGCAATTTTTAGCCAAGAACCCCTGGAAAGGGTAACCCATTTATTACTCGATTATCAGAGCAAAACTTCCGTTGCTTTGGCAAGATTGCTCCTTCAAAAGTACTGGAAGCTATCACCTAAATTGGAGGAAGCCAGTGGGGCAGATTTCATTAATCGAATCCATGGTTCTACGGCTGCAGTTGTAATTGGGGATAGGGCACTTGATTTGTACAACAAATATCCGTTTAGGTATGATCTCGCTGAAGCGTGGAGGGATATGACCGGATTTCCCTTTGTTTTTGCAACTTGGGTGACACACCGTGATTTGCCCAAAGAGTTTATCATCGGTTTTAAGCAGGCACTGGGATGGGGGGTTGATCACTGGCAGCAG
>JBJTTC010000008.1:0-12154 GCA_046079965.1 Sediminibacterium sp.
CGTTCCATTTGTATGGTGTTATTGGATCTGCCATTTTTACTGCATTTATTGGAACTAATTTCTTGCGATTGTCAGGTTCTACAACTAGTATGGGGGATCCTTTGAAAATACGAAAGGTTAATTTTCATAAAGGTCAAATTATTGGTGGTCTCTGTTTTGGCATTGGCTGGGCATTAACCGGTGCATGTCCCGGACCGATTTTCGCAATCATTGGAAGTGGACATTCAGTTTTTATTGTAATTTTAATTTCGGCAATAGCAGGAACCTGGTGCTATGGGGGGCTGCGGAACAGACTGCCACATTAGGTATGTTACAATGTAGGATATCCTTACTCCCAATTTCAATCACTCTTCTTAGTTTTCTTTCCTGTAGCTCATCTTCTACTGAAAATAGAATCCAATTAGATAAGTCAGATTGCTGGACTGGCGCAGGTGAATGGCAGATTCCGGTTGACACTGGTGGCTTTCAAATTCGATATGGACATGAACTGGTTGTGCACACAGCCAAATACCTTGGACCCAGGGGCTCGGTTGCCAGGATCACAAATGGTATGAACTGTCAAAATTGTCACCTCGATGCGGGTACCAAACCCTGGGGCAACAATTATGGCTCTGTTTCCAGTACCTACCCCCTATTTCGCAATCGGTCAGGTTCTATCGAATCTATTGATAAACGAATATCTGATTGTTTTCAACGAAGCTTGCACGCACGTGCCATTGATAGCAACAGCCATGAAGTAAAAGCCATCAAGGCCTATATTTTATGGTTAGGTAAAGAGGTACCCAAGGGAGAAAAGGTCAAAGGATCAGGTATCATGGAATTACCTTTGATGGATCGTGCAGCTGATCCTGCAAAAGGAAAAGAAATTTTTTTGATACAATGTGCCAGATGTCATGGAAAGAGTGGTGCGGGTCAAAAAGATAGCAGTGGTATTGAATATACTTATCCACCTTTATGGGGCCCGGATAGTTATACAACTGGCGCAGGCATGTATCGGCTTTCAAGACTGGCAGGGTTCATCAAGAATAATATGCCACATCCTATTACTTATCATCAACCTGTAATTAGTAATGTTGAGGCATGGAACCTAGCAGCATATATCAATTCGCAACCAAGACCTAGATTTGACATTTCAATGGATTGGCCGAATAAAAAGTCTAAACCTTTTGATCATCCTTTTGGACCATATGCAGATAGCTTTAGTGAAAAACAACATAAGTTGGGACCTTGGACATGGGTGGATAATAAATATTAAAGAATATTGATTGACCTATACATATTTTATGATATCAGAACATCCCTGGAATCAGGTACCTCTGGAAGATTATGAGCGCCATATGCAACACGATTCAGTTGCACAGCTTCAACTTCTCAATACTCTTACCGGAAAATATTTGCAAATAGTAAAACCAGAGACGGCCTTATTCCTGGGTATTGCCGGTGGTAATGGTTTGGATCAGATAGATAGCACAGTTACCAAAAAGATAGTGGGATTGGATATCAATGCCAAATACCTAGATGAAACCAGGAAAAGATATCAAATAAGACTACCACAACTAGAATTGATACAAATTGATATTGATTCGAGTGCTAATTTGAGTATTGTAAAAGCTGACTGGTTTTGGGCAGCACTTGTGCTTGAATATGTTGATTTGGCAAACTGTTTTTCATTCATTCAAAAAAACATTACAAGTAATGGTAATCTCATTATTACCTTACAGCAGAATAATGGACTTCAAAGTGTCAGCAAGACAGGTGTGCACAGTATTCAATGTTTGGGACAAGTATTCCGGGAAATTCCGGAAGATCAACTGTTGAAGCATGCAGAAGAAAAAGGATTTGAGTTATTGGAAACTGAAGTGAATGATTTGCCCAATGGAAAATCATTCAAAACTTATTTATTCACAAAAAATCAATGACCATGGATATTCTTTTTCTATTGAGTCCAAATTTTACTGATGCTCTCAGAGACGAGGAGGGTATTCTTTATTATTGTCCGGACTGTGCTCTGGTAGAAGGTGTTATAGGTTATTACCCCCAATTGCGAATGGAATTGGATATACGTTACATTGGATATAGGAAGCCGCGGATGGAAATAGTAGATTTGGTGGGGGCAACTCACCAGGGTTGTCCAAACCTTATTCTGGACCCCCTCAACCATTCTTTGGTTGATATTGAGCTTTTCCATCGATTTGAAAACAAAGTATATACAACTGATCCCAAGTTGGTCTTATGGTATTTTTCCAGGAAATTTGGGATAGCCACTGCTCATTTCTGATGGGTATTTGAATACTTACCTCATCTTTAATCAATTCTTCATCATGGAATCCATACATCGTCTTTTTTTACTAATCACGGGCATCGTTCACCTATTGCCATTTAGTTTTATGATACTGCCGGGTCAACTGCAAAAAAGTTATGGAGTTGATATGACTGATCCCAATCTTCAACTTTTATTGAGACACCGGGCATTATTTTTTGGTATGATAGGGGGATTTCTCCTTTATAGCGTCATTAAAAAAAGATACTATGGTTGGGCATCTGTTTTGGGTTTGGTCAGCATGGGTTCATTTGTTTTACTCTACTATACCATTGGTGGAATCAATACGCAACTTCGTGACGTGATGATGATCGATATTTATTTATTTTTTCCCTTATTGGTTATCACTTTGTTGTATTTTTTTAATATTCGAAACTTTTAAACAATCATCGGATTATTTTTGATGTGGACTTCTTTGCTCATTTTTTTAAAATGAAAAAACTCGTTAAAAGCAGCAGGGATGCTGACAAGTATTAAATGACTCACTTATAAATAAATAGAATGTCATCAATCCCCTTTCAGCACATTGATTGGTCGAATATTCCTGTGGTGATCTATCCGGGTGAAACCGGTATTGCTACATGGCAAACCCTATTCTTTGGTGGAATAAGAGTGCGCATAGTACAATATTCTCCTGATTATGTTGCTGACCACTGGTGCCAGAAAGGTCATATCGTTCATTGTCTCAAAGGTGAGTTCATCAGCGAATTGAGCAACGGTGAAAAGTTTGTTCTGACTGCCGGAGACACGTATATCGTTTCTGATGACATGAGCTCACACCGGTCAGTTACGTCAACCGGAGCAACATTATTGATTGTTGATGGTGAGTTTCTTCAATAAATAATTATAAATTAGAGTTCAACATCTTGCCTTTATAGTGATTGATTTTATTCATTTTATTCATCGCCTATCTCTGATTGGGTTATTTTCACTTTTACTTTCCTGCAGCAAAAAATCATCCGAAACCATACCTCAATGGTTCATGGATCGCGGTCTCTCTGGTAAGGCTTCTTGGGAAAGCAGTACAGGTACCTTGCGCATTACTTCCTCAGTGAACTGGGGTGGAGATAATGATCTGGAGTCCTTTTATTTTCAACCCCCCATAGAAGTGAAAACCATCGTCATTGGTACCAACGTTACTGTTACCGGTGGTTTTCGATTTATGCATGGGGTTCACCTTCGTGGAGAGGACAGAAATTCTTCTGTAATTTATGGAACCAGCACGGTTGCCTGGGCACGTGGTCCAAATAAAGTTGATAACTCGCCGGACTGCAATAAAACGACGGGTGACGACAGGGCAGCAGATTGCCTGAAATGGAAGTATGGCGCTATTTCTAGTGAATATGTTCCTCCGGGAGATACCATCCGTGTGAGTTCATTAACCCTGTTGAATGCAAGAACCTATAATATAACTGCCTTTGCTGTTCCTATCAAAGTTGATAATGTATTCATGTTTGAGCAACGTGCAGAGGAAAGTATTAGTAATTGCGATGGGTTTGGGGGTGGACCAGGATCGTCAATTACCAATAGTACCATTGATGTAACAGATGATGCCATTAAGTTATACCGTAACATGACTGTGAAGAACGTTACAATTATCGCACGCAGAAATGGTGCAGCTTTTCAATTGGGATGGAATTTAGAGCCGACCTCCTCCCATACCATCGAAAATGTACTGGTTAGGGGTACTGACCCCCAGCGTCAATACAATTGTGGTCTTTTTAGCTGGAAATCAACAGTTTCGATAACTAGCCGAACAATTACCATCAATGGATTAAAGACGCAAAACTTTGAGACAGCAAAGATTTGGGGTGGAAATGCATGGGTAAATTATCCGCTCTTTGAATTGCGCAGTAAAACAGCTCAATTAAGTATCAGTGCAGTTAATACCAGTATACAGGCAGCAGCAGCAACTTTCCCAAATGCAACCGGGACTTTGAACTTAAATATATGTGGTAGCAATACGCAGATTGCGAGCTATAATTGTGGAAGCGGTTTTACAGTAAATGGCAATAACTAATCTATTGACACTATTTATTGATTCTGTTCAATCTTGCATTTCATCAACCAATCTTGTTGTATGTCGTTACCTAGTAAAAAGGCTGTCTTACTAAAGGAACTGAAACCAAAAGATTGATAAAACGCAAGTGCCCTGGTATTTTCTTCCCACACACCTAACCACACCCATTTTAATTTTTTTCTGTAGGCATCCATTAATGCTTCCTGCATCAATGACTTTCCGATGCCCTGCCCTTGAAATGATTGCAAGCAATAAATTCTGCTTATTTCCAGTGCAGGTTCATTCTGTAATAATGCATCTGAATGATATTTAATGAACAGATAACCTGCAGGTATATCATCGGAATAGGCAATAACATGCCGATGGCCAGGAATACCTACCTCTTTTATAAGTTTATCAATGGTAAACTGTTCCTGCAGGAACAGTTGCATGTCCTCAACTGTATTGTGAGGTCCGAAAGTTTCTTCAAAGGTTGTGCGACTGATGTTGGCAATCATTGCTGCCTGTTCTATTCCGGCATCTTTTAGCTCGATCTGATTCATTAAATTGCTCTTGGATTTTCAATGATCATAGCACTGCCTCCTCCTCCCCCATTACAGATTCCTGCAGCACCATATCTTTTATTTTCCTGTTGCAATAGATGCACCAAGGTTACCAAAATTCTTGCGCCACTGCAACCCAACGGATGCCCAAGAGAAACTGCCCCACCTCGAACATTCAATTGATCTGACGAGAGGTTCAATAAATGCTGGTTAGCCAGGGCAACTACTGAAAAAGCTTCATTGATTTCAAAAAATGAAATATCATCTAATGTCAGACCGGCTTTTTTCAAAGCAACCGGTATGGCCATAGCAGGTGTTGTAGTAAACCACTCCGGCGCTTGTTCTGCATCTGCATAACCCCGAATTATTGCCAGTGGTTGTAGTCCGAGTGAAGCTGCTTTATCTAAACTCATCAAAACAAGGGCTGCTGCACCATCATTCATAGTAGAGGCATTGGCTGCCGTTATGGTACCTGATTTATCAAAAGCCGGCTTTAGCTGCGGAATTTTATTAAAATCTACCTGGAATGGTTCTTCGTCCTTGCTCATGATTATCGGTTCTCCTTTTTTCGAGGGTAACTCAACCGGCACAATCTCTGTATTAAAAAGACCTTCTTTCGTTGCGTTTTGGCTTCTTTTATAACTTTCTACCGCAAAGGCATCCTGGGTATTTCGGTCAATGCCATATTTGGTTGCACATAATTCTGCGGCATTGCCCATTGGATATTGATGATAGACGTCTGTTAAGCCATCCAGCTGCAGACCATCAGCAAGAGTTGTTGAGCCATATTTGTTGCCCCAGCGAGTTTGAGAATGGTAGAAGGGAACATTGCTCATACTTTCCATCCCACCCGCTACAACAATGGACGCATCTCCCAGCTGGATACTTTGGGCAGCCATGGACACTGCCTTCATACCACTTGCGCAAACTTTATTTACCGTTGTTGCACGGACATGATCCGGTAATCCGGCAAATTTTGATGTTTGTCTGGCAGGTGCTTGTCCCAAACCTGCTTGCAACACACAACCCATAATTATTTCATCTACCTCGTCTGCTTGTATGCCTGCTTTTTCGCAAGCGGCTTTTACTGCAATGGAACCTAGTTGTGTGGCGGATAGATTTCGCAACTGACCTCCAAAACTACCCATTGGAGTTCTGACAGCGGCAACAATACAAACGGATTTCTGATTCATGGTCATACGATTTTATTCAACAGTATCCAGTAATTGAATACCGTTATCAGTGAATTGAATTTTTTTCTGCTTATACAAATGACCGGTTGTCATTTTAAAAGTTTTTTTACTCATTCCAAAAACATCATAAATTTCTTCCGGAGCAGATTTGTCGTTATAAGGGAGGAAGCCATTGTTTTCTTCCAAAAGGCTTAGAATTTTCCCTGCTTCTCCACCAACTTTTGCATATCCGGGTATTCCAAGGGCCAGGTCAATTTTATTATCAGGTCGTATTTTTTTTACATAACCCCGGTAATGTGTCCCCTTTTCAATTGGTAAAAAAATATCACTGTTGTGGAGTATGCCGGTGAATTGCTGATTGATGATCATCACCCAACCTAATTCCGACATCCGGTACGCGATCAGGTCCACTTGTTCCATTTCTTTGAGGTTCAGGGGTTCCCGGTTCAGTTGTGGCTCAATCTTTTCAGTGGCAGCTACCCTACCTGTCATTTCATCCAGGTATAATTTCACGAGGTATTCACCCCCCTTGCGCATAACACCCAATTGTTGGGAGACTGGAACAAATAAATCCTTCATCAGGCCCCAATCCAAAAAAGCACCTTGGGGAGTAACTGCTACGACTTTTAATAGTGCTATCTCTCCAACGATAGCTTTTGGCTTTTGCGTTGTTGCAATAAGGCGATTATCGGAATCGTGGTAGATGAATACAGTTAGTTCATCCCCGATTTTAATCTGTTTTGGAGCCAATCTGGTAGGCAATAAAATTCCTTCTCCCCCATCATCCAGATAGTATCCGAAATCTGTTTTCCTTTTTACCTGTAACACATGGTATTGCCCTGCTATCAATTGAATATTCTTTTTCATGCTAATTTACAAAGGTAAGATAGTTCCGCTGTGTGCAGACAAATAGAGGTTTCGGAGTGTGATTATCTTTTTCTCATGTCCTAATTTGTTCACAAACCCTAATATTAACTTTTTTGAATCCTTCCTTTGGATGAATTTGAATTATTTTGTAATCATTCATTCTGGTGATCGAAGGATAATTGAACGACTGAAAAGACCTGCGGCATGAAGGGATTTATTTTTTTCTTATTTTTCTTTTTCTTTTCAATGACTACCGTTGCTCAGCAGGTAAACGGACACTGGTTTGGTGTTGGGATTGTTCAATTTCCGAGACAGAGCAATAGTTATCTTGCTGAATTGGTTCTGCGGCAGCAGGGGGCAAGGGTTTGGGGTGATTTTATTTATTATTTTAAAGACAGTATTTTACATGTACCTGTACGAGGAAGATACAACCCACGTGTCAGAAGCGTTCAGCTCCTGCCTTTTCCTGTGGTTTATTTTCAATCTATGAGCGCCTCCAGGGGGCTCTATTTTCGAATGGAAGCGTATTTTAAGTTGGTTGCCTCCAAGACCGAATCGTCATTACAGGGTTTGGTCTATAGTACCCCCGCTTATAGTTATCTGGTACCTGATATCAGTTTTAAGCTCGTAAAATCGAATGATACACTTCCTTTGGTAAGAGAGCCGGATACAGTGAAGACCCCGGTAAAAAAGATCATAGTCTATAAAAATGTTACAGCGGATAAAAAACCTTCCCCCACTCCCCTTCCTTCTCCACCTGCACCGGTTGTTGTTGCGAATGTAGCACCGATGACGCTGACAGAATTTCCTCCATTGACTGATGAGAATCGCCAGACAGCTGAATTGTATCAAGAAAGGGAAAAAGAAATTACGCGAGTGCTGGAAGTGGACCACGATACCCTTCGCCTGGAGTTATATGATAATGGTCAGATTGATGGCGATACCGTATCACTTTTTCAAAACAATCGTTTGTTGTTAGATAAAGCAAGATTAGATATCATTCCCATGGCTGCAGTGATGCATATCGATACACTTTTGCCTTATGATGAACTTGCCATGTTCGCCCACAACCTGGGTAATTTCCCTCCTAACTCAGCTTTACTGGTGATTTATGATGGTAAGAAACGGTATGAAATATTTTTAAACAGTAGCCTAAGTTCAACTGCAACCATCAGAATCCGAAAAAGAAAGGCTCCTGAAAAGTAAGGGGATTATTAGCCGAATAATTCCGGTTGAGCATTTGATTCAGGAGAAGACTCCTGCCAGTTCATCTCTATGCTTTTGTGAAATTCGGTCAGTTTTGTACCTACTGTTTTCCATCCGGTTACTTCTACCATTTTGGCAATTTTAAATGTTGCTTTTCTCACTTGCTGACCTTTTCCAGTGGTAACAATCAACATGGGTTGTTGCTGGGTTGTAACAGCTACCAAATAATTGCCCGTTCCTTCCTTAATAAATGAAAATGGTGTTTTAAGTGTGGTTGTCTCGATCAAAAATCTTTTTACATTGAATTGTTTTTTTTCCTGATCGAGATAAACAGCAGAAATAATTTGATCGGGTCGGCATTTCTCTATGAGCAAAATCTGCTCGGGTTCGAAACGCTGATTGAGTTCGGTGTCAGTAATCTCGTAAGTCCCATTTCGGTTGAATAGGACGATTTTTTCATCTTCGAATGTTCCGAGGTATTTTCCTTTTCCTTCTGTGTTGAGTCTTCCAAATTTGACATCGAACCACAGTTTGATGCCTGCTAATGTGCTTTTTCCTGCTTCTTTCATCCGAATGGATTTCACACTATATTTTGTAACCTGGTTCCCAATACTTGAGCGACCCTTTATTTCTAATTCCTCAAAGAAAAAATCAAATTCTTTGTTTCGGGCCGAGGAGGCAGGACTTAAAACGACCCTTACTGATTCTGCTTCTCCATTTGGATTAGCGGAAAAATAATGTACCCTGGAGCGTTCTTCTCCTTTGGTAAGATCATATTCCTTGTCTCTTGTTACTCCGCTTACGTTAAAACGTTTGGCATAGCTGATTCCGGATTTCCCATCCACATAAATCATGTTGTATGTTGTACGCTCATCATTCTTTCTAAAAACTGCAGCATGAATGATGTCTTTGCCAATGAATACCTTGTCAGCCACTTTGACTACTTTCATGCCTCCTGCTTTGGTAAAAGCGATGATGTCATCGTAATCGGAACATTCACAGAGTAATTCATCTTTTTTGAGTCCGGTTCCAATGAAGCCCTCAGCCCGGTTGATGTATAATTTGGTATTGGCAATGGCAACTTGTTTTACCTGTATGGTATCAAATTCTTTAATCGTTGTTTTTCTGTTTCTTTCCTTGCCATATTTTTTCAGTAAATTCTCAAAGTATGCGACAGCGAAATCAGTTAAGTTGTCAAGGTTGTGTTCAACTTCCCTTATGCCCGCTTCAATTTGCAAGATCTGATCGTTCAGTTCTTTGATATCCAGCCGATAAATCCGGCGAACCGGCTTCTCTGTTAACTTCAAAATATCTGTACGCTCAATGGGTCTTTTTAATTTCTTTTTATAGGCGGCAAAACCTTTTTCAATTGCTTCCAGTACATTCTCCCATGTTGCATGTTTTTCTTCCAGTTCCTTGTATATTTTTTCTTCGAAAAAGATCTTTTCTAGTGAAGTGAAATGCCACTTGTCTTGTAATTCACCCAACTTAATTTCCAGTTCCTTTTTCAGCAATTCCCTGGTTTCGTGCACTGATGATTTCAACAAATCAGCAACAGCAACAAAACAGGGCTTGTTGTTGGCAATCACACATGCATTGGGTGATATGCTTACTTCACAATCTGTAAAGGCATAGAGCGCATCGATGGTAATATCGGTAGATATTCCGGGAGCCAGCTCAATCTGTATTTCTATGTCTGCTGCGTTGAGGTCGGTAACTTTTTTAATCTTTATTTTACCCTGGTCATTGGCTTTGGTAATACTTTCCATCAGCTGATGGGTAGTAATTCCATAGGGAACATCTCTGATGACAAGTGTTTTTTTATCCAGTTCTTCTATCCTGGATCGAACCCTTACTTTTCCACCCCGCTTACCATCCTGGTATCCGGTTATGTCAATCATTCCGGCAGTCTGGAAATCCGGATACAATTCAAATTTCCTTCCGCGAAGGCATTTGATGGCTGCTTCAATTAATTCACAAAAATTGTGCGGTAGAATTTTCGTGGATAGTCCGACAGCAATTCCATCTGCTCCCTGTGCCAGCAAGAGGGGAAATTTCATTGGGAGGGTGATGGGTTCCTCTTTCCTTCCATCATAACTCAGTTGCCATCTTGTGGTAGCGGAATTAAAAGCTACTTCCAATGCAAATTTGGAAAGTCTTGCCTCAATGTACCTGGGTGCTGCAGCCTGATCGCCGGTTCGAACATCACCCCAGTTTCCCTGTGTTTCTATCAGCAGGTCTTTTTGTCCAAGGTTTACCAGAGCATCACCAATGCTGGCATCACCGTGGGGATGATATTGCATACTCTGACCGATGATATTGGCGACTTTATTAAATCTACCGTCATCCATTTCTTTCATGGCATGTAATATCCTGCGCTGAACAGGTTTCAGTCCGTCTTCTATTGCAGGAACGGCCCTTTCCAGAATAACATACGAGGCGTAATCCAGGAACCAGTTTTTGAACTGCCCTTGAACTCCCGATTCAATATCAAAAACCTGAATATCGCTTTTTCCTTTTGCCATACGTCTATACTACTTGCTTGTTTCGTTTTCCAGATAAAAGGTGTCAACCGGACCCTCATTTGTTGCATTCATTTCCAACATTAAAAAATCCGTATCTGCGATTACCTCGTGCCAGACCCATGGGTAAATTTCAACTTCGACAGGGGATTGAAGCACTTCCGATCCGGTTGCACTGGATTGTAAATCCTTCCAATTCAGGGTTGCTTTACCCTGTAGCAAAATAAATTGCTCGGGATTTTTATTGCGGGATAATCCTTTGTGAAAGTGTCTGGCCCCCACGGCTCCCTGGCGTCTGTAAAACACCATGAACTCTCCGGATCGTTCAGTAGTAAAATGATGAACGCTTCCTCTTTCGTCTTGACTCTTAAAAGCAAGGGGTCTTATGTTAATGGTTTTATTCATGCCTCTGGTGCAGTCATTTCCTGAACTGCGGGTTTGCGCACTTGTATCTCTTTCCACCCTTTGTTCTTTTCGTCTTGCCACTCTATTCTCCCTTCTCCCGCCATCCCTTTGAGGCGCCAGGCAATGAAGGTATCGGTGATGCCGGACTTATTTTTTGATAATAAATGGGCTATGACCTTAGTAAGTTTCTGCCATTCATTTGTAACGGCACGATAAATCTCATCATCGTATATATCAATGGATTTATTGACCAGTTTCTTACCTCCCTCTAATTGGCGAATCATGCCTTGCTCTGCCAGAAGGCGGGACCATTCTTCAGGATCCACCTCCCATTCACTTCCGGTTATCGGACGTGCTAATTTTTTTGCTTTCAGAAATTCCTTCGGTAGAATCTCATGCAGGTGCGAAGGGTAAAAGATTCCTCCTTTTTCATTTAAGAATGGAAGGTTGTTCATGTACAATACCATGATCTTACCGGCAAATGGCTTGAGGTAATGTAAGATCCTGTAATATCCGGCTACATCGTGGCTGTTTTGTCCCATCCATATCCAGCATTCCTCCTCGGGATTGGCTGAAAGTTCTTCCGTTAACTGAAGTAAGGTACCGACGTCATCGACTTTTTGAATCTGGTCTTCATAGGGAGACCCCTCCAATACGATTGTCCACCAAGCTTTTCTGGCCTGGATGTTCTCCTCGGTATCTTCTGATGTTAAAGGACCTGTTGCGTAATCATCTTTGATTACGTACACGGAACCCAGAAGCGAATTATCCAGTGCAATGGCTTCTTCGAGTAATCTTGCATTTTGTTCTTCAAATACTAAGTGTTTCATTGTTCTCAATTGTTCACTATATCAAGTTCAATACGTAAATTATCAATGATCTTTTCCTGTCTATCAGGAGTATTCTTCCCCATGTAAAAATCAAGTATGTCATGGATGCCCACTTCATTGTTGATGGTTACCAGTTGTTTGCGCATATCCGGTCCAATGAACCTCCCGAATTCTTCCGGACTAATTTCACCGAGTCCCTTGAATCGGGTAATTTCAGGTTTTCCTCCCAGCTTTTTAACAGCTTCTTTT
>JBJTTC010000009.1:0-4033 GCA_046079965.1 Sediminibacterium sp.
CCCCCACTACCCCAAATCCAAATAATCCAATAACAAGTTTTGTTTGTGTGTTCATAACAATTATATCAATTTATAAAAAGGTTAAATCAAAGCAGGTTCTTGTTGTCTTTTATCTGTCGAATAATTTGTTACTCGATTCAGGGTCTCATTCAAATCATCGAAGAGGTCAGCCGCATCTTCTAGTCCGATAGACAACCTGATCAAACCATCTTCGATGCCGGCAGCTCTTCGTTTTTCTACCGGAATCGTTTTGTGGGTCATACTGGCGGGGTGGGAGATCAAACTTTTTATACCTCCCAGACTTTCTGCCAACTTAAACAATCGAGTTCCTGTAATAATATCTCTTGCCGCCTCTTCAGTGTTTTCATGCAATACAAAAGAAATCATACCACCGAATCCGGTTGCTTGTTGCGCAGCAATTAAGTGATTGGGATGCGTTGTGAATCCCGGGTAATTAACCTTTCGAATGCCAGGATGGTCCTGGAGGCGAGTGGCAATTTCCAACGCAGTTTTGCTATGTTGTTGTATTCTTAGGTGTAATGTTTCCAGTCCCCTTATCACCAGCCAACTATCAAATGGACTTAGTATGGCGCCACAGGCATTTTGAAAGTATTGTAATCTTTTCCCTATTTCCGCATCAGCAGCTACCACCAAACCGGCTATCAGGTCGCTGTGACCGGCGAGGTACTTGGTAGCACTATGAACTACTATATCTGCACCCAGCGAAATGGGTTGTTGTAAAACTGGTGTGGCAAAAGTATTATCTACGCAGAGTTGGCAATTATGTTGATGGGCCAATTTGGCAAGCGACCCAATGTCAGAAATCTTTAACGAGGGATTGCTTGGTGTTTCCAGCCACAGTAAGCGGGTGGCGGGACTCATAGCTGCTGCTACTGCATCCAGATCAGCAGTATCCACTAGTTTAACACGAATACCGTATTGCTCATAAACACCGGTAAATAACCGAAAAGCGCCTCCATAGATATCATCTATGGCAACAATTTCATCACCGGTGCGCAGTAATTTTAATACGGCATCAATCGCTGCGAGTCCGCTGGAAAAAGCAAGTCCGGTACTGCCATTTTCCAATTGGGCAATTAATTCTTCCAGAATTTTTCGGGTAGGATTCCCGGTTCGGGCATAATCAAAACCTTTGTTGATACCGGGTGCTTCCTGTACAAATGTGGAGGTAGCATAAATTGGTACGGAGATGGCTCCGGTTTGTTCGTCCACAGGAATGCTGTGAATTAGATGGGTGGCTGATAGCATGTTAAACAGTTTTGTTTGCCTGTTGCTTTGGGGTAACAGACAATTGGGTGACAGAATGAATTTTCATTCTTCGAACATGATATCAAGAAAGTCAGTGGATAACCGGCAAGAAGATTGCCTTTAAGTGGTGTAACACTATCTTATCTTTCCACATGTAAACTGTGGTAGGAATTGGCACCTTCATAGAACCGGTACACCGGGTTTTATGGGTTGCCAAGGCATCATCGGGCCTGAATCCCTCCGCCTTTCTTGATAAGTATGAGCAAAGAACTAATGCGAAAATACGGGAAAAATATTTATCAACAAAAAAATTGCACCCGACTCCCCGCCTTCAACCAATCCGGAAGTGTATTGTTATATTTGACTACTGTATGTCGGTTTCCCCTCATCTTTTAGCCAACCCATTGCCTGACGATCATGAGTATATTGTGGTTACAGGGGCGCGTGAACACAACCTTCGCAATCTTGATATTGCCATACCAAAAAATCAGCTCGTAGTTTTTACAGGCGTGAGTGGTAGCGGAAAATCTTCTTTGGCATTTGATACTATCTTTAATGAGGGCCAACGCCGGTACATGGAAAGCTTCAGTGCTTATGCCCGTCAGTTCATGGGAGACATGGAAAGGCCCGATGTAGATAGGATCACCGGCCTCTCACCTGTTATTTCTATCGAGCAAAAAACAACCAATAAAAATCCACGCTCTACTGTTGGAACCGTGACAGAAATTTATGATTTCATGCGATTGCTGTATGCACGCATAGGTGAAGCTTATAGCTATGAGACAGGGAAGAAGATGGTTCGCTTCAGTGAGGAAGAAATCATTGCTCATATTTACGAAAAATTTTCCGGGGCAGCTGTAACCTTATTGGCACCTGTTGTAAGAGGCAGAAAGGGACATTACAGAGAATTATTCGAAGAAATAAGAAAAAAGGGATTCCTGAAAGTAAGGGTGGATGGAGAGGTTCTTGACCTGAAGCCAAAGATGCAGGTCGACAGGTATAAAATTCATGATATCGAAGTGGTGATCGACCGCTTACCTGTAAAAGAGGACATGAAAGTTCGCATCAGCCAAAGTGTTCAGCAATCACTGAAGATGGGCAATGACCTGATGTTTTTGCTCATCAACCAAAAAGATAAAATCGTTCAATATTCCCGACACCTTATGTGTGAGGATACCGGTATAAGTTATGAAGAACCATCCCCCAATACTTTTTCTTTCAATTCGCCTTATGGTGCTTGTGCTACCTGCAGGGGACTCGGACAAATTTCTGTTGTTGATATGGAAGCCGTAATTCCGGATCCCTCTCTTTCGGTTCGTCAGGGGGGGATTGCCCCATTGGGTGAAGAGCGCCAGGCCTATTTGTATCAGTCGGTGGAGACTTTCGCAAAGAAAAATAAGATCAATCTCGATCAACCGCTGCATGATTTGACACTCACTGCCAGGAACTTACTGTTATTCGGCACTCCGGATGCCGGTAACCTGGAGGTGGTTCCATCCGACGATAGCGCTACTGGTTCTCTGTATGATCATTCGGTTTATGAAGGAATTGTACCCATGTTACAACGCTGGTTCACGCATGGCAATAGTACGGAAGCCCTGCATGAATGGGTAGTGAAGTTCATGCAACAAAAGGATTGTCCTGCCTGTGAAGGACAACGGCTCAAGAAGGAAAGTCGCTGGTTCCTGGTACAAAAAAAGAACATTGCTGAGTTGAGTAAAATGGACTTATCCTCTTTGCAGGAATGGTTAACAGCGGCATCCGGCAAACTCTCTGCCAAGCAACAGAAGATTGCACGTGATATTTTGAAGGAGATTCAGGAAAGATTGCAGTTTCTCTTAGATGTCGGACTCCATTACCTTACTATTGAAAGGCCAACCAGAACTTTGAGTGGGGGTGAATCCCAACGCATTCGCCTTGCAACACAGATTGGCTCCAGGTTGCAGGGTATCACTTATATTCTGGATGAACCATCCATCGGGCTGCATCAACGCGACAACAGAAGATTAATAAAATCTCTGCTCAACTTACGTGATATCGGTAACAACGTGTTGGTAGTGGAACATGATAAAGATATCATGATGGCAGCCAACTATCTGGTTGATATCGGACCAGGTGCGGGACGGAAGGGAGGAAATATTGTTGCTGCCGGAACACCAGCTGATATCCTGCAAAGCAATTCAGAAACTGCCAGCTATTTGAAAGGAGAAAAGAAAATTCCCGTTCCCAAGGATCGGAGAAAGGGCAATGGGAAATGGCTTGAATTAAAGGGTGCACGGGGAAACAATTTGAAAAATGTCAGTATCCAGTTGCCACTAGGTTCATTGATTGTTGTATCAGGTGTTAGTGGTAGTGGAAAGTCAACGCTGATCAATGAAACACTATATCCACTTTTATCCAAGCATTGCTATAACAGTAGGGTTACCCCCATGCCATTTCAGTCCATTTCAGGATTGGAAAACATTGACAAAGTCATAGAGATTGATCAATCTCCGATTGGTAGAACCCCTCGCAGCAATCCGGCAACCTATTGTGGATTTTTTACAGAGATTCGTTCACTGTTCGCTGCTGTTCCGGAGGCGAAAATTCGTGGGTATGCTCCCGGAAGATTTTCCTTCAATGTAAAAGGTGGCCGTTGTGATGTTTGCGAGGGAGGGGGAATGCGTGTCATTGAAATGAATTTCCTTCCTGATGTATATGTTCATTGTGATAAATGTAATGGACAACGCTATAATCGGGAAACACTTGAAATAAGGTACAAAGG
>JBJTTC010000010.1:0-6800 GCA_046079965.1 Sediminibacterium sp.
CCAACTGCAGCTGCACCCGGGCGACCGCAAATGCGGGAGGGGTCGCCAACAGCGGCAGACCGAGACCAGTGGCCAGGAAACCCTGGCGATCGACCATGGCCACACCCCCGCGGGTGCTGAGCCGAGGCGCCAGCGACCGAGACCGGCCATTATAAAACGTACACCTTTATCCAGGGGGGAGATGGTGGAATGGAATACCCTATGGCGACACTCATCAAGTCTGCCAGTATAGGAACTGCCATTCATGAATGGATGCATTGCTGGTTCCAGATGATGATGGGTACTAACGAGTCTTTGTATCCCTGGATGGATGAAGGGTTTACAGATTATGCCACCAACCGGGTAATGGCAGAGATGAAGCGACAGACCAGTTTCTATTACACTGGATCGTACCGCTCCTACTTTGCCCTCGTGCGCAGCGGCTATGAAGAACCAGCCTCCACTCATTCCGACCATTACAACACCAATTATGCCTATTCAGTGGCATCTTACTCTAAGGGAGCAATTTTTCTTGCTCAATTGGGTTACATTGTTTCGGATAGTTTGTTGGATAAAATTTTACTTGCTTATTACCAAACCTGGAGATTCAAACATCCCAATCCCAACGATTTTATAAGGGTAGCTGAAAAAGTTAGCGGGATGGAACTGGACTGGTACAAAGAGTATTGGATCAATACTACCAAAACCATCGATTATACCATTGGAGATGTGAACCTGGTGGAAGGTAAGGCAGTTGTTAATCTCAGGCGGGTGGGTAAAATGCCGATGCCGGTTGATGTTTTGGTAACTTATAAAGATGGGGCACAAGAACTGCACACCATTCCATTGAACCTGATGTATGGTGCAAAGCCGCAAGATGGAAAGATTCCTATGATTCAACATGAGCCATGGCGATGGACACATCCCGAATATGCAATGGAAATCTCCCGCTCTTTGAAAGACATTAAGTCCATTGAAATCGATCCTTCCGGCAGATTAGCAGATGTAAATAAAGCAAATAACCGACTGGTAATCCCGGAATAAAATTGAAAATCGGAAAAATGAAATTCAGGAGGGAAGATGATACGTCTTCCCTCTTTTTATTTAGCTAAGTGAAGAATATATTTTTCTTCAAAATAAGGTTCCGGAAAAATACCACTGATAGGCATCATCCTGGGTCTGAGTCCGCTCTCCGCAATTTCAATTGTTAAATCTCCGCCCTTCAGGCAGATAAGCCCATGTTTCAATTCATTAGCGGGATCACCGGCAGTTTGTTTTTTGATGAGGGGGTTACACCATGACCATAATTCCCTGAGGGGAGCAACAGCTCTGGATACTGCAAAATGAAAGTGATTCTTTTTTAATTCTTCTACCCTCGCATGAGCAGTTGTTACGTTTTTAATGCCTGCTGCAGCGCACACCCCTTCTACCACTTTTAATTTTTTTCCTATGCTGTCTGCCAGTAAAAAATGCACCTCAGGAAAAAATATGGCAAGAGGTATTCCGGGAAAACCGCCTCCACATCCGGCATCTAAAATCCGGGTTCCGGGCTGAAAATCGGCTATTACCGCAATGCTCAGAGAATGTAATACATGGTGCAGATACAGTTGGTCAATGTCTTTGCGGGATATTACATTTATTTTGGCGTTCCAGTCCCGATACAATTCATCCAATAACCTGAATTGATTCATTTGTTCAGGAGTGAATTCAGTAAAATACTTAGCGATCAATTCCAGCTTTTCCGGGGTGCTTTCCATATGGCCGGTAGGGTAAAAAGGTAATAGAAGATTGTCCATATATCTAGCAAAAGAAACCATGGCCAGAGATCTTGCTCCTTTAATTTTCGCATGGTTTTAAAGTACACTATCCCCTGAACAATGAATCTGCTGCCAAAAACTATGAGGGTAAGTTTCCAATCGTAGAAAATGGCACTCATTGCCAACAAAGGATAAAACAAAAATAGACTGGCTGAATAGAGTCCAAGAAGAAACTGATGAAGAGGGCGATAAAAACGGCTGGTTGTATAGTGTCGATATTTCTGTGCCATCCATTCACTCCATCTTTTTCTTGCCTCACTATAAGTAAAAGTGTCGGGGTCGATCATGATGGCAGTATTTTTTTTATTGGCAACCTGATTGATGAACAGGTCATCATCACCACTTGGAATCAGGTTGATTGATGAAAATCCTTTGTTTCTGATAAATACTTCTCTTCTGTAGCTCAGGTTTCTACCTACCCCCATGTAAGGAATGCCTGCCAGGGCATAAGACAAATATTGCAGGGCAGTATGAAAAGTCTCATATCTGATCAGTTTATTCAATATCCCGGGTCTCTTGTGGTATGGGCCATAACCCAACACAATCTCTGTATCATCGCCATAGGCAGCTTGCATCTTCTCTATCCAGAATTCAGATGCCGGCATACAATCAGCATCTGTTAATAGCAGGGTCTCATACTTAGCAGCACGTATGCCCATGCTGAGGGGAAACTTTTTTCCTGATATTAACTTCGCTTCCTGTGTGAGCAAGAGATGATTGATGTGCTTGAATGATTTTTTGAATTCATCAATTACATATCGCCCATCATCAAGTGAATTATCATTTACGATCACCAGTTCATGGGTAGATGGGTATTGTTGGACAAGGATACCCGGCAGGTTCCGGGCAAGATTTTCTGCTTCATCCCTGGCACAAATAACGACTGAGACTGCCTGATCGTGGTGTTCTTTTTTCGGTTTAGTACGATAAAAGGCCAATCGACTAAAGATTCCAAGGTAGTAGAACAATTGAATGGCAGTAACTGAACAAAAAGCATAAAAAAATAGCTGGCTGACAAATTCGGGCATCATGCAGCAAAAATAGTGGTTGTAAAGCAATCCGGTTTCTGTATCTACTCACATACATCGGGATAACTTCCACAATGACTGAACGTTTCCTGTATTTTTGTGTATGGCTGATTTATCATTTGCACTTGCAGGGACCGATAAGCATACCAAAGCGCGGGCCGGAACACTGGTGACCGATCATGGTGCCATTCCTACTCCCATTTTTATGCCGGTTGGAACAGTAGGATCTGTTAAAGCGATCAATCAGCAGCAGTTGGAGGAACTGATAAGGGCTAAAATTATTTTAGGGAATACCTATCACTTGTATTTGCGACCGGGAACGGAAATACTTGAAGCAGCGGGGGGATTACATCGTTTCATGAACTGGAAGCGACCATTGCTAACTGATAGCGGCGGTTACCAGGTTTTTTCTTTGGCAGCTAACAGAAAAATCAGTGAAGAAGGCGTTATTTTTCAATCCCACATTGACGGCAGTCGCCATTTGTTTACACCCGAATCTGTAATGGGCATACAACGAAGTATTGGTGCAGATATCATCATGGCTTTCGATGAATGTCCGCCCTGGCCAAGTGAGTATGCCTATGTTAAAACGAGCATGGAATTGACTCACCGATGGGTAAAGCGATGCATGACATATTTGGAAGAACATCCCCCTTTGTATGGCTACCATCAGTACTTATTTCCAATAGTGCAGGGGGGAACCTATGCAGATTTGCGTAGGACTTCCAGTGAGTTTGTGGCATCTTTGGGAGCAGCGGGTAATGCCATTGGTGGTCTAAGTGTTGGGGAGCCGGAAGAGCTTATGTACGAGTTTACCGGCTTGTGCTGTGATTTGCTTCCTGCCGATAAACCCCGCTATCTAATGGGTGTCGGAACACCCTGGAATCTGTTGGAATGTATATCCCTTGGGGTGGATATGTTTGATTGCGTAATGCCCACCCGCAATGGTAGAAATGGCATGTTATTTACTACACAGGGGGTCATTAACATCAGGAACAAGAAATGGGCGAATGATTTTAGTGCAATAGATCCAGGCTTGCCTTCAGAACAACAACTACCCTATACAAAAGCATACCTGCGTCATTTGTTTGTAGCCGATGAGCTTTTGGCGCTGGAATTAGCCAGTTTGCAAAATCTTATCTTTTATTTGTGGTTGGTAACAGCAGCCCGTGAAAAAATAATATCCGGTGATTTTGCCTCCTGGAAAGAAGAGATGACGCAGTTTTTTCGACAAAGGCTATAATACTTTTTGACCTTTCTTTTTAAATTTCCGCAAGGCCATTGCCCTATCTTTGTTGCAGCCCATGAAAAAAATTGACTGGTACATACTCAGGAAGTTTTTAACTACTTTCTTCTTTGCCATTTTTCTTTTCACCGTCATAGCCGTGGTGGTGGATGTGAGTGAAAAGACAGATGAAATGGTTCGGTCCCGATTGGGAGTAAAAAGAATTATTCTTGAATATTATATTGGTTTTGTTCCCCACATCATTGCATTGTTGTTTCCACTTTTTGTTTTTATTTCTGTGATTTATTTCACTTCAAAAATGGCCGTGCAGAGTGAGATCATTGCTGTCATTGCCGGGGGAACCAGTTATGGCAGATGGCTCAGACCTTATTGGGTGGGCAGTATTTTCCTGGCCATGATTTTGTGGTTGGCGAATCAATATGTGGTTCCAAGGGCCAACAAAATCAGGAGTAGTTTTGAATCAAAATACATCGATGCCAATTCCAGTTACAATGCATTGGTTGGGGGCAATACACATATTTATTTTCGGGTTGACTCGTTCACTTATGCGGGCATAATGAGGTATGATACCCTTATCAAAAGAGGGGGTCCCCTGTTCATGTACCGCTTTGCCAATCAGCGATTACAGGAAAACATGCGGGCGGAAAGTATTGTCTGGGATACCGCAACAAAAAAGTGGCGTTTGGAATTGGTGGTCAACCGACAATTCGGATCATTGGGAGAGAAAGTTACTTTAATGGATTTTGACAATCGTTCCTATAATTTCACACCCCAGGATCTGGGTCGTGATAAGTATACCAAGGAAAGGTTGACTACGCCTGAGTTGAACCGGTTCATTGCCTTAGAAAAGCTGAGGGGTTCGGAAGGGTTGAATGAATTATTGGTAGAGCGATACCGCCGGGACGCAACCGTTGTAACGGTTATATTGCTTACCCTGATCGGTGCCATCATTGCAGGGCGAAAGGTGAGGGGAGGAAGTGGAATACATTTGGCCATGGGCTTCATGTTGGCGGCCCTTTTTATTGTGGCAGACCGGTTTTCGACCATTTTTTCCACCAAAGGAAACCTTCCCCCTCTATTGGCTGCCTGGATACCTAACTTGTTATTTTTAGGTGTGGTAATTTATCTCTACCGAAGGGCCCCCAAGTAATTGTTAAGGTGATTTTAACGTTCAATGTCACTTTCCTCTTTGTTGTTCATACTAACAAGGATTAACTTTGTATGGTATCATTTTTGTAATAAAAAATACTTTCTTAGTCAAATCTAATCATCCATACCATGGGCATTATCAAGGAAAGATTCAAAGCAAAGGCAGACCTTGCCAACACCGAGATCAAGGACCTGTTAAAAGAACATGGCAATAAAAAAGCTGGTGAAGTAACATTGGCACAGATTTACCAGGGAATGAGGGGAATCACCGGATTGGTGACTGAAACCAGTTTGCTGGATGCACAGGAGGGAATTCGATTTCGAGGTTACAGCATACCCGAGTTACAGGTAAAATTACCCGCTGTCAAAGAGGGCGGGGAGCCAATGCCGGAAGGACTTTTTTATTTGATGCTGGTGGGTGAGTTGCCTACAGAGCAGGATGTTCAGCACATCACCAATGTCTGGATGAGAAGGAGCCATGTACCCAACCATGTATTTGCAACGATTGATGCTTTGCCCATCAATACGCATCCGATGACCATGTTTGTAACCGGTGTGATGGCTTTGCAAACAGAGAGTAATTTTGCCCGGGCCTATGCCAAGGGTTTGAATAAGAAAGAATATTGGGCTTATGTGTATGATGATGCGATGGATTTGATTGCCCGTCTTCCGCGAATCGCTGCTTATATCTACCGCAGGAAATACAAGAACAATGAGCACATCCATCCGGATGGCTTATTGGATTGGGCAGGAAATCTGGCGCATATGATGGGTTACGAGGATGAGAGTTTTATGGAGTTGATGCGCTTGTACATGACCATTCATGCAGACCATGAAGGGGGCAATGTTTCTGCTCATACTACTCACCTGGTAGGGTCTGCTCTAAGTGATCCGTATCTCAGCTATGCAGCCGGAATGAATGGTTTGGCAGGTCCGTTGCATGGATTGGCCAATCAGGAAGTGATCAAATGGATCTATGAGATGCAGGAGAGTTTAGGAACTGATGAACCCACCAAGGAACAAATTGCCAAATATGTGCAAGATACCTTGGTTGCAGGAAAAGTTGTTCCGGGGTATGGTCATGCAGTTTTAAGAAAAACAGATCCTCGATTTACTGCACAGATGGAATTTGGTAAGAAGCACATGCCTGATGATAAGTTGGTCAATACGGTTTGGAATATTTATGATACCGTACCACCGATTTTGCAATCCCTTGGTAAGATTAAAAATCCCTGGCCGAATGTTGATGCCCACAGTGGTGCTCTATTGGTGCATTATGGTTTGGTAGAGTACGAATTCTATACTGTATTATTTGCTGTGAGTCGGGCATTGGGTGTTTTGGCCAGTCTCTGTTGGGACAGGGCACTGGGATTCCCTATTGAGCGACCTAAATCTGTTACTACCGAGGCAGTGAAAAATTGGCTGGTAGGAAAGGACGAGATTTGGGAGTAATGCTTCCAATTAAATTTTGAAATACCCCCCTCAGCGAGTAATTTTGCACTCCCCGGGGGGATAGCTCAGTTGGCTAGAGCGCTTGCATGGCATGCAAGAGGTCGTCGGTTCGAGCCCGATTCTCTCCAC
>JBJTTC010000011.1:0-2568 GCA_046079965.1 Sediminibacterium sp.
CAGGAACAGACAATGGTTTGTTGGTGAGCGGTAATGATGGAAAGAACTGGACACCACTAAAGAGAAATCTTCCGCCTGCACCTGTTTACCACATCGATATTCAACCGCATTTCAGGGATCTGGTGGTGGCAACATACGGAAGGGGTATATATATTCTGGATGACATAACTGCCATTCGTGCCTGGAGCAAGTCGCAGATGAGACCGGCCACTACCCTTCTTCCACTTCGAACAACCTACAGATTTCACCGACAGAATGGAATTCATATTGCTGATGATGGAAGAAAGCAAGGAGAAAATCCAACCGACGAAGCGCTGGCACAATACTTCCTGAAGGATACCTGTAAAAAAATCCCCCGGCTTTCTTTGCTGACGGAAAAGGGAGATACCATTAGAAGTTGGAATGGATCGAATCAAGCAGGTTTTAACCGTGTTTGGTTCAGTGTGGCGCATGATGACGTTCAACCACCTGTTTTGAAAACAAAACCAAGGGGAAAGGAATTTGTAACACTCAATTCTCAGGGTAACCGCTACCCCTATATCAATGATCTCGATATGGCACCCGGTTTATCCGGCCTAAGACTTCCTCCGGGTAACTATCGACTGGTATTGAAAACCGATGATGGAATATTTTCAGAAAAATTAAGTTTCCTGACTGATCCTACATCGGGGGGAAAACAATCTGATATGCTGGAGCAATATCAATGGGGCAAAAAGTTGATGTCGGCCATCAAGAGAACCATACAACTGATTGAGTCCATCGAAATTCAACGTGCCTTTCTCTTGAAACAAAATACCTCAGCAGCAAGAGCAAGAGAAGAAATGCTTTACCAAATTGAATCTGCCTTGATAGATATTCATCAAACTGGTGCGCGATGGGACAGCTTCCGAAACCCCAGTCAGTTGCTGGAACACCTGTTAGGGCTATCGAAAGAAGCTCTCGCGATGGGGGCAGATTTTGCACCTACAGATCAACAGAAAAAAGTTTTTCAGCAATTGGAACAGGAATTGAGCCAATATGAAAAAAAATATCAACCACTGAAATAAAATTCGGTTAATCATCATTCCCATCAAATAAATTTGCAAAATGCAACCCATCATATCTCTTCGCCAAGTAAGTAAATCGTATGGCACCAAACAGGTGCTGGGAGGAATTGATTTGTCCATTTTACCCGGACAAGTCATCGGCTATATTGGTCCTAACGGAGCAGGTAAAAGCACCACGGTTAAAATTTTATGCGGACTCATCTCAGATTTTGAGGGGGAAGTGGAAGTAGCCGGCATCAATGTTAGGGAAGATGTATTGGCTGTTAAAAGGAAGATAGGATATGTTCCGGAATTAGCAGAACTATATGATGTATTAACGCCAAGGGAGTTTCTCACGCTAATGGCTGAATTGTATGAAATACCGGAAGAATTGGCGCAGGAAAGAATAAGAATAATGATGCAGGCGATCGGACTGGAAGCGCAGATAGACCAGCGTATGGATACTTTTAGCAAGGGCATGCGCCAGAAGGTACTGATCATTTCAGGAATCCTGCACAATCCGGAGATCATCATCTTAGATGAACCATTGAGTGGGTTAGATGCCAATTCAGTTCTCATTATCAAGGAACTGATCGCCCAATTAGCAAGGGAAGGAAAAACAATTTTTTACTGCAGCCATATGATGGATGTGGTGGAAAAAGTTTCCGATCGCATCATACTGATCAATCAGGGAAAAGTGATAGCACAAGGAACCATTGCTGAACTCAGGGAACAATCGGGCAACAATACAAGTCTGGAATTAATTTTTTCGCAACTCACTTCAGACGAGTCGATGAATCATGCTGCCGCTAACATTTTAAAAGCCTTCCAAACTTCCAACCCAACCGAGTGAAAAAATTGTTGCTTCATCTTGTATTAATACCCAAGGGATTTTATCAGGGCATAGGTATTCAAACTGATAAGCTGAAAGCCATTCTTGCTGCAAAACTTTTAATGGATGAAAGGGTACCTCAGGAAATAGGATTGTCGGCTAAAAAAAAGAAACCGCTTTCCGGTAAATGGGCAGGTATTCTGGGATTTTTCTTCAGTATGTTATTTGGTGCGGTGCTTATTTTCCCATTGGTGAATGATGTGCAATGGATACTGGCCTTGGTATTATTCTTTAGTATGTTCATTATTATTTTAGCTGCCCTGCTGATCGCTACCTATACCAATATTTTATTAGATACAAAAGACAACCAGATTATTTTGCCTAAACCGGTGAATGACCGGACTTTCCTTGCAGCGCGGCTATTGCACATGGTAATTTTTATTTTGAATTATTCCATACCCATCAGCATTCCTGCTATTGTTGCAATGGTCATAATCAAAGGATGGCATGCAGTATGGATCATGTTGCTATTATTGCCTTTCGCTATTTTATTCACTGTTTTCATTTTAAATCTGTTGTATTTGCTCTTGATGAAGTTTACCTCTGTGAATCTTTTCAAGAACATCATCACCTATTTCCAGGTTATCATTGCCATTGTCATTTATGGTGGCTATCAAATTATACCCCGGCTATTAAGAGATGCGGAATTGG
>JBJTTC010000012.1:0-6985 GCA_046079965.1 Sediminibacterium sp.
GGCGATGGACTATCAGCGAAATCATCCGGAGGGTTCTCTCCATGTTGTTGACCTGCGCAGTTTGATGCCATTGGATTATGCTGCCATTCGGTTGTCGGTAGCCAGGACAGGGAAAGTGTTGATTCTCCATGAAGACAATCTTCTGGGAGGTATTGGTGGTGAAATAGCCGGCTGGATTGCCGAACATTGTTTTGAATTATTGGATGCACCGGTATTGCGCTGTGCTTCACTGGATACGCCGGTTCCGTTCAACCTCGAGTTGGAGAAGAATTATTTGGCGGAGAGCCGGATGGAAGAAGCGATTGAACGATTATTAGACTATTGACTTTTTCCTTGCCTTTTGCAAAGAGAGGAAGATGTTTTTGCAAACAAGCTGCTCAATTTGACCCGGTTATGCCTGGCATCACGGTAAAATTCTCCTGATTAAACAATTCGGAGCAAGAAAAAAACAGGAAAAATCCTCTTTTTTCATGTGAAAAAAAATGGTAGGTTTGATTTAACATAAAAAATAATATCATGGCAGTGAAAAAATCATCCTCTCCAAAAATCGTACAGCGATTAAATTTTGCGATAGATAAACGAAGCTTGCAAAAGGTTGTAAAAGATACTCCTGCAGGAAAAGATGTGAAAATATTTTTTGGCATCGATTACCAGCAAAAGATTTGGGTAGCAGCTGCCACCCCTGAAAATGTGCTTGGGCCCTCTCCCTTTGCACAGCAACTATCTTTTTCTATTCCCCGGAGAAGGGTATCAGCCGTTTTGAATGATGTTCGGTCTCCCGAAGGGGTTGTAAAAATTTCTGTGTGCATAGGAGATGATCACAGATTGTGGGTTTTACTCTCTAGTTAAGGTACTTTGAGTGACCGGACTAATTAGTTGTGTTATAAATTGCAAATAAGTTGTTTTAAATATGAATCTTTTCTATAAATTTTTCACTTAAAATTTGAAATGTATGGCACCAAAAGAAGAATTCGGCTGGCCTGATCCTCCGGGAAAACCAAAGGGTGGAGGAAGTTAATTCCACAGTTAATTGATTGTAGGACAACAGGATTGTATTCAAGTAGTGGCTGATTTTGAAAAAAGTTTGCCACTATTTTTTTCTGGTAATAATCCATGTAATTGTATTCAGACAAATTTATAGGCATACTTTCCCTGATATAAACTGTTTATTCGATGAATCCTCTATGTTCAATATCCGGTTTGTTCGATTTTTTTAGTTCTTATTCAGATGTCATAGGACTAACAATCGTTTTTGTTAGTTTAAATTTTAATTATAGTAAGCTTAATTCAGAATTCAAGAATTGGATTTATTTATTTTTCTTGATATTTTTTTCTATGACATTTGGTACAACAGTACTCAATTTTTTCAAGCTTAAAAACAACTGGGTATATAATTTAGCCCCGGTTTTGTTAACAATTCCTTTGTATTTTTTCTTCGATAAATTACATGATTCCATCATTTTACGGATGGCCAATAAGGTTTATGTTGGACTTTATATGATTGCAGCAATTCTGTTTTGGAATAACATTTTTCAACTTAATTTGAACCCTTTTTTTTATCTACTCTTTTCCTTTTATATCTTGATGAACTCTGTAGGCTACCTGAATGAAGAAATGACAACCATGCGCAGTCAGAACGTATTTGAGAAAACTGAATTTTGGTTCATTACTTGTTTGTTTTTTTATGCTACTATTTGCGTAATTGTCTGGTCATTTTTTTCCTATCTGCAACACGATATAACAGCGCAGGAAAAATTTTTACATCCTGTGAATTTGTGGATTTATGGGCACAATAATGTCTTGTTTATTCAAAGTTTAGTATTTTCAATTGCAAGCTTTAAAACTGCAGTCCGAAAATGAATGCCCTCCTTATATTTTCCAAGATTGATCCAATTTTGCTTGGCTTGGTTTTCTTTGCCCTTTTCTTTGTTTTCATTTTTGTTTTGTTTATCAAGTATTTTCGAAAGTTATATAAAATGCGTGATGAGCGCTTGCAGTTGGAAAACAGGATTGCCGAGGAGGTGAACAATGCCCGAAATGAAATTCAGCAACTAACCCTGAACAACATCAGCCAGGAAATTCATGACAATGTTGGTCAATTGCTCAGCCTGGTTAAAATGCAGCTCAACCTGATCGCAGAAGCCCCAGAAAAAAATATTCATCTGCTCAATGAAACCAAGGACAATATCAGTAAGGCAATGTCTGATTTGCGTGATTTGGCCAAGGGCATGAGCAGTGATAGAATTAAAGTACTGGGCTTATATGATTCAGTATCACAAGAAGCCGACCGCATGAGCAAAGCAGGTATTTTTAAAGTTGAGGTAAATTGTATTGGTGAAAAAAGAGAGCCGGATCACCAAAGACAATTGGTTTTGTTTCGCGTAATCCAAGAATGTTTTCAAAACATCATTAAACATGCCGAAGCAACGCATGTAAATATTGATTTTACGTACCACCCAACAAGTCTTGAAATATCTATTCAGGATGATGGCAAGGGGTTTGAATTCAATCCTGGCAAGCTCACTTCTGCTTCAGGCGGACTTGGGCTTATGAATATCTTCAACCGGGTTAAGCTGGTTGGGGGTGAGGCCAATGTTTATAGTTCAATAGGAAAGGGCGCTCAAATTCTACTAAAAGTTCCTATTTGAGAAGAGCTGATCTCTGGGTTCTCCGTTAAAAAAATTTTACCAATTGTTCTTAAAATCTACTTTATTTCCGATTTTACTGGTAGGCATCTCGCTTCCTATTGTTGTATCAGCACAGGATAATGTAAACAGAACTCAATTGGTGATGATAGGCACAGGAACTCCTTTTGCAGATCCGGATCGGTCGGGTCCCTCACTTGCTATTGTTGTAAACGAATCTGCTTATGTTGTTGATTGTGGACCGGGAGTCGTAAGACGTGCTGCAGCCATTGCTCAAAAGCGCGGGATAACTGCATTGAAGCCGGATCGACTGAAACGTCTTTTCGTTACACATCTACATTCCGATCATACCGCCGGCTACAGTGATTTTATTCTTACTCCTGCAGTTCTTGATAGGAACGAACCGATACAGGTTATCGGTCCGCCGGGTATTCGTCGTATGACGAAACACTTGCTCAAAGCGTTTTCGGAGGACATGGAAATACGGATCAAAGGATTGGAAATGGGGAATGCTGAGGGATATAAAGTAGAAGTGAAAGAAGTCACCCAGGGAGAAGTTTACCGTGATGAGCATCTTATTGTTGAAGCATTTGAAGTACAACATGGAAGCTGGCGACATGCACTGGGCTACCGATTCACCACAAAAGACAAAGTAATCGTTGTATCGGGAGATTGCACCTACAGTGAGTCATTGATCGCGATGGCAAGGGGATGCGATATTTTGGTACATGAAGTTTTTTCCGAAGCCGGTTTACAAAAAAGAGAGGAGAGATGGCAACGGTACCACTCGACTTTTCATACCTCCACCAGTCAGCTGGCCCGTATTGCTCAGGTTGTCAAGCCGAAATTGTTGGTGTTGACCCATCAGCTGACTTTTGGAAGTTCTCTTGAAAGTTTGTTGGAAGAGATTGGAAGAACGTACACCGGAAAAGTGGTAAATGGCCTGGATGGCGATGTATTTTAAACAGAACCTACCGATTCGGTTAAACTACATAAAAACACATTACTTTAGGGATGAAAAATGATCCGGCGGCTTGCTACACCCCCCTGCTGCCACTTGCCTGCCGCCGAATCATAAAGCAAAGCTGGATACTCACTCTATAATCTATTGGTAGTCTCAAAATCTTTTTATGCCGGTTAACAAAAATGCTCTCTTACGCTACTACGCCATTGATGCCTGCCTGAATAACAGCATGAAACCTTATCCCGATCTAGACCATATTCGACGCCACGTGATGCGCCAGTTGGATATTGATATATCTATATCCATGCTGAACAAAGACTTGGCGCAGATGCGCGACCTGTATGACGCACCCATCAAGTATGACAAGATCAGAAGAGGCTATCACTATGAACAACAGGGATATTCCATCAAGAAATTGCCTTTATCGGAAGATCAGATTGCAGCCCTCGATTATTCCACGGCACTACTCCAGCAGTTGAAAGGGAGTCGCATTTTTGAACAGTTTGAGTCGGCCATCAACCGACTTATTGAAGGTTACCGGGTAAGCAAACTGCTGGGAAAGTCAGAAAAGCAATTGATTCAGGTAGAAGAGCCGGTAAAGACCGGAGGCAATGAATGGCTGGAACCCTTGCTGCGGGCCATTGTGAACCACCGGGCCCTGGAAGTCACGTATGCCAGATATGGTGCTTCTCCCAAGGTGCACGTACTCTCGCCCTATCTGATCAAAGCGTATAGGAACAGGTGGTATGTAGTAGGCTACTCCACTACTCCTAAAAATGTGCTGATTTTCTCCCTTGACCGGATTACCGATCTGCGCAAATCTTCACAACCCTTTTACGAAGCCCCCGGATTTCAGCCGGATGACTATTTCAGATATTCTTTTGGCATTACACATGTTCACGGCGCCCAGCCCGAAAAAATGGTATTGGCTTTCGATAAAATTCAATCACCGTATATTTTGGCACAACCACTGCATCATTCCCAGCAGGTTATTGAAAACAACCCAAGCGGCATCGTAGTAGAATTAACGGTATATGAGACTCCGGAACTTCTAATGACACTTTTGGGATACGGAAACGGAGTTGAAGTAAGATCCCCGGCATCGTTGAGGGAAAAAATCAAGGAAATTATTCAGCAGATGCAATCAGTCTATCAATAGGTGGCAGAGCGTACCTTTACTTTTGTGCTCTAAATTATATCTATGGAATCTACCGCTTTGATTTATGTTGTTATTGCCCTCGTGGGAGTGTTGCTGGGTTATCTGATTGCTTATCAGTTGCAAAAGTCTTCCCGCCAATTGCTGGAAGAAAATATCCTGCGACTCGATGAATTACTTCGCCTTGAAAAAGCAGCCCATGATTCTGTCAGGGCCCGTATGGAAGCATCCGAAAAGCAGGGACTTTTATTGGATGAAAGATTGAGTACTACCCGGCAGCAACTGGAAGAAGCTAAAAAGGCACAGCAACAGATCAGTGATGCCATGAAGAATGAGATAGAATTATTGGCAACCCGGCTCATCAGCGGGAACACACAGCAGCTGGTTTCTAAGAATGAAGAGAAGTTAGGTCAGTTATTGCAGCCACTGCAACAAGAGCTGACGGGTTTCAAAAAAGCTGTTCAGGATGCTTACCAGAAAGAATCCAATGAGCGGTTCAGTCTCTCCAAAGAAATTGAGAAGCTTGTGCAAAGTTCTGTGCGGGTGAGTGAGGAAGCAAATAACCTGGCAACTGCATTGAAGGGGAATTCTAAAACTATGGGAGATTGGGGTGAGATGGTATTGGAGACCCTGCTCGAGCACAGCGGACTGATCAAGGACCATAATTATTTTGTACAGCAATATTTAAAGGATGCTTCCGGAAAGGTGATCAAAGATGAAGATGGGAACAGTTTGCAGCCTGATGTGATGATCGAGTATCCGGATAAGCGCCGGGTCATCATCGATTCCAAAGTGTCTCTGGTGGCATGGGACAAATACGTCAATGCGGCTGATGTTGATGAAAAGGAAAAGGCATTGCAGGAACACCTGGCTTCCATCTACCGACACATAGATTCTCTTTCGAAAAAGAAATATGGTCGCTATGCGGAGGCGCTGGACTATGTACTTATGTTTGTTCCTATCGAGCCGGCTTTCCTGGAAGCCATGAAAAAAGATGATACCTTATGGAAGTATGCCTATGATAAGAACATCATGCTGGTTTGTCCGACCAACCTGATGGCAGTATTGAAAATCGTTGCAGATATCTGGCGCATTGAAAAACAAAACCAGCATGCTACCACCATAGCAGAAAAAGCAGGATCTCTCTATGATAAGTTTTGTGGCTTTCTGGATAATATGGACGGAGTTAAAAAGAAATTACGTGAAGCCAACGAAACATTTGAAGATGCTTACAAACAATTTTATACCGGAAAGGGAAGTCTGATTACCCGGGCGGAGGAATTGAAAAAAATGGGAGCCAGTACCAGCAAACAAATTGCAGACAAATTAATCAAACAAACTCCGGAGGGTTCTTCCGAACTTCCGTCCGCCGATGAGCCTTCCGCCTAAGCACATACTCTCCAAATCTACTTTTCTCTATGGCTGGCAATGCAGTCTTAGACTCTGGCTGCATAAATTTAACTCCGGAGCAAAAGATCCTGTTGATGAAGGTCAACAGCAGATCTTTGACGCAGGCACCCGGCTCGGAATTTTGGCCAGGGATTTATTTCCTGGTGGGCAGGACGCATCACCCCCTGAACCATACCAGTATGCCCTTTCAGTGAAGAAGACAGCCGAACTAATCGCTGCCGGGGTAACGGTTATTTATGAGGCCGCATTCCAATTCGAAGGATTATTGTGCGCTGTAGATATCCTGGTGAAAAAAGACGGACAATGGTATGCTTTTGAAGTAAAAGGAAGTACCCAGGTAAAAGATATTTATAAGCTCGATGCGGCCTTCCAATATTATGTAATCACTTCTGCAGGCCTGCAACTGAAGGCTTTCTCGCTAATTTATGTCAACAACCGATATATTCGTAAAGGGTCCTTGCAGTTGAATGAACTTTTTGCAACAGAGGACCTGACAAAAGAATTACAGTTAAGGCAGACATCTATCGGGGAAAAATCCGGCGCATTGAAAAACATGCTGTCTGAAAAAATAGCTCCTGTAGGAATTTTGCCCGGCCCCCAATGTAACCGACCTTATCGCTGTGATTTTTATACACACTGTCATGCCGGGGAAACTGCGCCGTTGCAGGTAATTCGGGAGACCAGTATCCAACGGGATACAGTTAAAAATTTTCTCGCTTGTATTGAGTACCCGGTTTATTGTTTTGATTTTGAAGCCTGGAATTCCCCGGTGCCTTTACAAGATGGCCACTGGCCTTTCAGGGCAGTATG
>JBJTTC010000013.1:0-17003 GCA_046079965.1 Sediminibacterium sp.
CGTTTTCCAAACAAATTACCCGCGGCAGAAAAATCACTGTTGAGGAAACTATGAAATGGGAGAAGTTGATGACTCACACAGCCCGCCGTTCATTCTGCACCAACATGTATTTGATGGGAGTTCCGGTACTAACCATCATGGCTATAAGTGGTCACAAAACAAAGAAGTCGTTTCGAAACTATATCAAGGCATCCGGTGGGGAACATGCTGAGATTATGAAGCGTTTTTGGGAGAGTAATTAAATCTGATATAATTTCGAAAAAAAATGGGATGGATGAGAAGGAGCTTTTAAAGCAGATGGCCGCATTTGAAAATGAGGTAAAAGGCATATTTCCAAAGTTTGAATTTGCATATTCAAGTGCATTTAGTGTTAATGATATATACAAAGAGGGAAATTTTGAATTTACTATTCGGCAGAGTTCGCTACAAGAAACTGATTATGTGTCGAACTTGGGAAATGAATTTATTCACTTTACTTCTCTTGAACGGTTTTTTAATATTTTAAATGAGGGTGCAATCCGTCTCTATGATATAAACCACAAAAATGATCCAAAGGAATTTGAGTTTTTGCTTAATAAGCACGATGTAGAATTAGATAAAGACCAAATTGAACATTTTAAAAGAAGCTCACATATTTTTTCAATGTGCAAATACAATGAAGAAGATGGAGATAATTTCGATATGTGGAGGAACTATGGATTGGATGGTGATGGCATTGGAATAGTCTTTGAAATTTTAAACAATGAATGGAATTACTTTTTACTTGGGAGCATTCAGTATGAGGACAACCTTGAAAATGAATCCAAAATATGTGCGCTCTTAAAAATTGCCGAAAAATATAGGTCGATAATCAACCCTAAAAAACTACCATTGATTTTTGGTAGTCTACCACTATTTCATAAGAGTGAAATATGGCGTTCAGAAGAAGAAGTTAGGGTTGCCTGTACATATGAATATGATCCTTATTTCCTTGAAGAAGATGGTCGAATGTTTTCCATTGATTCCTCAATGGTGAAATTCTATCTAAAAGATGGCTTAATTGGCAGCTATGTCTCACTTCCGTTAGATATTAATATGAGAAAGTATGTTGCACGAATTGGAGATACTGACGAGAGAGAAAAGGCATTGAATCTTTACCCAAGGTTCCGAATAAAAAAGATAATCACTGGTTTTCGTTTTAGTCAAACAGATTCCTTTGATTTACAAAAAGTTATATGGTATCACAATAGACTAAACAGCGACAGTATAGTGGTTCAAGCCTCTAAGCACACAAAGCACTTCAAAAAATAGTTACTGCGCACGGTTCCGCGCACGGAATAGAAAAACCCACGACCAGCGTGGGTTTTATCGTTTAAAAGTGGTGTGGGCCGGGATCGAACCGGCGACACAAGGATTTTCAGTCCTTTGCTCTACCGACTGAGCTACCGCACCATTCTTTTACATGCGATGAAGAAACTATCTTGGACGCAAGTCCGCCAAAGGCGGACGCAAATATAAGGACTTACCCGTTTATTCAGGTGTTGTCCACCGTTTTTTTGTGGCACGAACCAAATCCTAAAACTCACAATTCCTCGGCGTTCTGGCAAACGCTATCACATCGCGGATATTCGTCATCCCCGTTACAAACTGTACCATCCGCTCAAAGCCAAGTCCGAAACCGGCATGTGGCACCGTTCCAAAACGGCGCGTATCTAAATACCAGCTCATCTCCTCAACAGGTATATGCATCGCCTGCATGCGCTCTTCGAGCATCTCCAATCGCTCCTCCCGCTGACTGCCGCCTACAATCTCTCCAATACCCGGAGCAAGAATATCCATTGCCGCCACCGTTTCTCTGCCTGGCTCACAACCCTCATCCCTCCGCATATAAAACGCCTTGATCTTGGCAGGATAATTCGTTACAATCACCGGTCGCTTGAAATGCTTCTCTACCAAATACCGCTCATGCTCACTCTGCATATCAATGCCCCAGGCAACATCATACTTGAATTTTTTCTTCTTGTATGCCGGACTATCCAACAAAATCTGTATCGCCTCCGTGTAGGTTATGCGCTCAAAAGGATTGTCCAGCACAAACCGCAGTTTTTCCAGCAAGCCCATCTCCGCCCGCTCCTGCTGTGGCTTCTGCTTTTCCTCTTCCGCCAGTCGTTGATCGAGAAATACCAAATCATCAGCATGATGCTCCATCACATATTGTATCAGGTAACGGATGAAAGACTCTGCCAGATTCATGTTGTCTTCCAAGTCATAGAACGCCATCTCAGGCTCAATCATCCAAAACTCTGCGAGGTGTCTGGCCGTATTGCTGTTTTCCGCCCGGAATGTTGGTCCGAATGTATAGATCTCTGCAAACGCCATCGCCCCCAATTCTCCCTCTAATTGTCCGCTCACAGTGAGGTTCGTGCTCTTGCCAAAAAAATCTTCCGAATAATCTATAGCTCCACTATCTGTTCGCTTAGCGGTTCCGTCCATCGGCAATGTGGTCACGCGAAAAGTTTCTCCTGCCCCCTCTGCATCACTGGCCGTAATGATGGGTGTATGCATATATATAAATCCGCGCTCATTGAAAAAGCGATGCACGGCAAATGCCAGGGCATGGCGAATGCGGAACACCGATCCAAATGTATTGGTGCGAAAACGCAGGTGAGCTATCTCGCGCAAAAACTCAAGACTGTGCTTCTTGGGTTGCAGCGGATACTTTTCGGCATCGCTGTCACCAAGCACCTCTATCGACCTTGCCTTTATTTCCCAGGCCTGGCCCTTCCCGACAGAAGCAACCAAATCACCGGTAACCTTCAGCGATGCGCCCGTTGTTAATCGTCGCAGCAGCGCTTCATCAAAAGCCCCTAGCTCCGCTACCACCTGTATATTCTGATTGGTACTGCCATCATTTAATGCAATGAACTGATTGTTGCGGAACGTGCGCACCCAACCCATTACCGTTACCGACTCTCCTTCCCTGCCCGTCTGCAGCAGCTCCCTGATCTTGATCCGTTGATTGAACATAATACGCTTGTTTTGTTGCCGCGCCTTCCGCAGCAGGCGGCAAAGATACAGACAGAATCTGCGCCTTCACTCTCCACAAGGGGCTTTGAGGCGCATTTTTGGGTATTTTTTCTTTTTTCCAAAAAAATGCCCTTACCTTTGTACCATAATCATTGCTGCGCGTCCAACCTGCTCACAGACCCCAGCATCTCCTCCAATAATATTTGTAGTTAGATTTTACCCGTCTTCATGACTTTTTCCAACTTGCTGCTATCGCTTAGCTAAACCATACCCCCCAATAAACTGATCGTTTTTATTTTATGACGTACGACATTTTGCAACTGAATGACATGTTGTTGCCCGAGCTGCTGGATGTAGCCGAACAACTAAAAATTACCGGTGCCCGCAAACTCGAAAAACAGGCGTTGATTTATAAAATCCTCGATGCCCAGGCAACCAGTCCTTCCGGCGAAGCCGCCCCCACTGGCGATGAGAATAAAAAACGTGCCGGCCGTCCCCGTAAGCCTGTGACGTTGAAAACCCCGCACATGACCGAAGAGGCGGAAGTAATGCAGGAGGCCCCTTCTCCCGCTGCCCCCTCTCCGGATAAACAACCCGGCAAAAGAGGGCCGCACAAAAAATCGCGCCACAACGAGCCAGCCCCTATCGCAGCATCTGGCCCTGCAGAAACCGCTGCTGACAATACTTCCAACAACAACGAAGGAGAAAATACGCCGTCCGCAGAAAACCAAAATCCAGGTGCGCCCAGCCACCATCATCGCCCGCAGATTAAGAAAGATCCTCTTTTCAATATTGAATTTGAAGGCGTGATTGACGGCGAGGGCGTGCTGGAAATGATGCCCGATGGATATGGCTTTCTGCGCTCTTCCGACTACCACTATCTCTCTTCACCGGATGACGTTTACGTTTCTCCATCTCAGATAAAATTGTTCGGACTGAAAACAGGCGATACAGTGCAGGGAAGCGTGCGTCCTCCGAAAGAAGGTGAAAAATATTTTGCACTCATAAAAGTGGATTATATCAACGGCAAGCGCCCCGATGAAGTACGCGACCGCGTTCCCTTCGACTATCTTACGCCACTTTTCCCTTTCGAGAAATTAAATCTCTTTACAACTTCTAATAACTACAGCACGCGCATCATGGATCTTTTCACGCCCATCGGAAAGGGCCAGCGTGGATTGATCGTGGCACAACCCAAAGTGGGTAAGACGATGTTGTTGAAAGAAGTGGCCAACGCCATTGCCACCAACCATCCTGAGTGTTACCTGATGGTGGTGTTGATTGATGAGCGCCCCGAAGAGGTAACAGACATGGAACGCAGCGTACGCGCAGAAGTTATCGCCTCTACCTTCGATGAACCCGCAGAAAAACACGTAAAGGTTTCTGCCATTGCACTGCAGAAAGCCAAGCGCCTGGTAGAATGCGGTCACGATGTAATTATATTGCTCGACTCAATCACTCGTCTGGCACGTGCTCACAACACTGTAGCGCCCGCCTCCGGTAAAGTGTTGTCGGGTGGCGTGGAAGCCAATGCCATGCAGAAGCCCAAGCAATTCTTTGGCGCTGCCCGGAAAATTGAAAACGGCGGATCTCTCACCATTCTTGCAACAGCATTGATTGAAACAGGTAGTAAAATGGATGAGGTAATCTTTGAAGAATTCAAGGGAACCGGCAACATGGAATTACAATTGGATCGTCGCCTGGCGAACAAGCGCATCTTCCCTGCGATTGACCTTGTGGGTTCTTCTACACGCCGCGATGATTTGTTGCTGGACAAAGAAGTGTTACAACGCATGAACATTTTGCGACTCTACATCAATGACATGAATACCGAAGAAGCGATGAGCGAATTGCTGAAACGCATGCGCGGAACCAAAGACAATGAAGAGTTCCTGGCTTCGATGAATCGATAAGACAAGAACGCTTGTATATATAATTATATCCCCCGCTGTGGGGATATTTTTTTGCGTGTATAGGAAAAATGGAAAAGATAAGTATCGCTCGCTCCGCTCGCGGATAGTTATTTATAATAACTATTGCGCTCTATCTCTTCCCGAACTTGTTCGGGCACTAAATAACGAATTGATTTCCCATTGCGGATATTGTTGCGGATTGCTGTCGCGGAAATATCGAGTAAGGGCGCCTGCAAAATTTTTACCCGCGGGCCCGGATTGTCTGTTACCGGATGTCCGCTGCGCACATACACATAGAGATCATGTTCCCGCAAGATCTGTTCACCATGTTTCCACCGGGGTAGGTTCTGTAAACTGTCGCTGCCAATAACAAGCGCGAACTCATGCTGCGGATACTTTTCCTGAAGATAGGTGAGCGTGTCTATGGTATAGGATGGCCGGGGGAGTGAGAACTCCACGTCAGAAGCACGCAATCTTGAATCACCTTCGATGGCGATTTGTACCAGGTGCAGGCGATGGTATTCGTTCAGTAGTCCGTTCTCGGTTTTGAACGGGTTTTGCGGACTCACCACCAGCCAAACTTTATCCAGATCAGTATGCTCTGCCGCATAGCCGGCAATGATCAAATGGCCGACATGTACGGGATTGAAAGAACCGAAATATAAACCGATTTTCATTTAACTTATTGAAATTCAACTAGTTGTATGTTTGTTCCACGAATATGCTCCTCGCTTCATTCAGTCGCAGACTCAGGTGATAGCCGGCTACAGCAATCGATATAGGGTCGCCCAAGGGCGCCACCTGCTCTACCCGCACCTCTTCTCCTGGCACACAACCCATCTCCATGAGTTTGATATAAATCTCATCATTTTCAAAAGAGTGGATAGCGCCGGTTTCGCCAATGGAAAGTTCTGACAATCTTTTAAGAGCAGGTGTTGACACGGGGGTATTTTAAAAGAATAATTAAAGGTAGGAAGCGTTGTTGTACTATTGTTACGAATTTTGGAGTTAGGATTTATTTCTTTGTTATGGCTGTAATTGTTTTTCAGGAAGCTGATTCGAACCATCGCTTGCGCGACAAAAAGGTATTGAAACTGCTGTTGGCAGAACTCTTTCAGAAAGAAGGCCGATCACTAGAAAACTTATCTGTTGTTTTTTGTTCCGACGAATATTTATTGGACATGAACCAGCGTTTCCTACAGCATGATTATTACACAGATATTCTCACATTCGATTTGTCAGAGCACCACAATAATGTAATTGGTGAGTTATACATCAGCGTTGACCGGGTTCGCGCAAATGCACGCGGACTGGGCGTTTCAGCCAAAGAAGAACTGTGGCGTGTAATCATTCACGGGGCCCTTCATTTGTGCGGATACAAAGACAAGTTAAAAAAACAACAATTGCTGATGCGGCAAAAAGAGGAGCGATATTTGCGCTTACTCCGTAAACGTTTGGCAAATGGCTAAGCCCCTTTCTCTGTTTTTTCTCCTTCCCCTTCTTGTATCTTTCCTGCTCTTCACGGGCTCTCCGGCCATTGCCCAGCTCTCAGAGGTAGAATTGCCGGTGAAAAAAATTCCTCACCCTGCTTTTCGCGATACCCTGGTGGACAAATGGAACAAGTCTTTTCCCGCTTATGCGTCGCTTTCGGCAGAAGAGAAAGAGTCCCTTTACTGGGTCAACCTCGCTCGTCGAAACCCCGTTTTCTTTTGCGACAGTGTTCTTCGCCCCTTACTGCGCATTTTCCCCGAACTGCAAGGTCCCGAAGCCAGGGCCATGTTGAAGGGGGTGCTGGAAACGGGTACCCTGCCCATGTATGTGCCACACCGGGCATTAATTAAGCTGGCGCGTGATCATGCCCAAGACCTGGCATCTAAAAGAGCCTCGCTTTCACACAATTCAACCAACGGAACCCCCTTCGGCACCCGCATGCTGAAAGGCGGCGTAAACACCTGCTCGGCCGAGAACCTAAGCCTGGGCTCGCAGGGTATTTTGCTTTCGGTGGTTTTGTTGTACCTGGACAAGGGACTGGTTCCTGCTACACACCGGCAAACGCTTTTAAGCAAGCAATATACCCAGATCGGAGTGGGGGTAACCCCCTACGGGGGCGATCAATTGATCATGGTGCAAGACTTCTCCTGTTCTTTGTCCTTTCAATAGTGTTCCACGTGGAAACAGGATCGGCAATTGTCGGGTTATTTAACCTGCTAATGGTCTCATTTTGAGTATATTATGTGAATTGTTCCACGTGGAACACTAAAAAGCACCCATATCGGAGTGAAATTGCCAGACCCTTTTTCCACCCAAGTGATACGTGGGTTCAAATAAAGTCCTGCTTTTCAGTCCCTTGCAAGGAATGTTTCACGTGGAACATCAAACAATGGCAAAATCTGCCTTTCCTGAATCCTTGTTATCTTTGCACCCATGTTTGTAGAATACGATGTCATTGTGGTTGGAGCCGGCCATGCCGGATGTGAGGCAGCTGCCGCTGCAGCTAATATGGGAAGTCGCGTACTACTCGTAACCATGAACATGCAAACCATCGCCCAAATGAGTTGCAATCCCGCTATGGGTGGAATTGCGAAAGGACAAATCGTTCGGGAAATTGATGCGATGGGCGGATATAGTGGGATAGTGAGCGACAAAAGTATGATACAGTTTCGTATGCTAAACCGCAGCAAGGGTCCGGCCATGTGGAGTCCCCGCTCCCAAAACGACCGCATGTTGTTCGCTGCTACCTGGAGGGAATTGCTGGAACAAACCCCCGGAGTGGATTTCTATCAGGATATGGTGCGGGAATTGATCATAGAAGGGGAAAAAGTTGTGGGAGTGATTACCGGACTTGGCCATAAAGTGCGAGCAAAAGCAGTAGTAGTCACCAGCGGAACCTTCCTCAACGGCATCATACACATTGGCGAGAAACAGTTCGGTGGTGGAAGGGTAGCAGAGAAAGCCGCCACCGGCATTACCGAACAGCTGGTCTCACTTGGATTTGAAAGCGATCGACTGAAAACCGGTACACCCCCTAGAGTTGATGGAAGAAGTCTGGACTATTCCAAAATGGAGGAACAAAAAGGAGACGAGAACATCGTCGGATTTTCTTTTGCCCCGGTAAAAAAAATTCAGCCGGAAGCACAACTCAGCTGCCACATTTCCTACACCAACTCCATCGTACACGAAATACTGAAAACCGGCTTCGACAGAAGTCCCATGTACCAAGGCCGGATCGACGGGGTTGGCCCACGCTACTGCCCAAGCATCGAAGACAAAATCAATCGCTTCGCAGACCGCGACAGACACCAGCTCTTCGTTGAACCGGAAGGATGGAATACCGTTGAAATCTATGTAAACGGCTTCTCTACTTCCCTGCCCGAAGAAGTACAGTACGAAGCCCTTCGTATGGTTCCGGGATTTGAACAGGTTCGCCTCTTCCGCCCCGGCTATGCTATTGAATACGATTACTTCCCCCCAACACAATTGAAATATTCTCTGGAGACGCGCATTATTGGCGGTCTCTTTTTTGCCGGGCAAATCAACGGGACGACTGGCTACGAAGAAGCTGCCTGTCAGGGATTGATGGCGGGCATCAACGCTCACCTATATGTGCAGGAAAAAGAGCCACTCATCCTAAGTCGCAATGAAGCCTATATCGGTGTGCTGATCGACGACCTCATCAGCAAGGGAACCGATGAGCCCTACCGCATGTTCACCAGCCGAGCAGAATTCAGAACACTGCTGCGCCAAGACAACGCTGACTGGCGGCTAACTGCGCGCTCCTTCCAACTTGGTCTTGCTGGAATAGAAAGAATGCGTGCGCTCGAAAAAAAGAAAGAAGAAGTGACAATGATTACAGAAGCCTGTGCTAAAGAATCTTTGGAGCCGGCAACCATCAACCCTTATCTGGAATCCCTTTCGTCTGCTCCCATCACTGAAAAACAAAAATTGGGCAAAATATTATTGCGTCCCGGTGTTTCATTGCATGGTATTTTGGACAACACGCCTGAGTTGAATGAAAAAATATCCTCCCTTACAACAGAATCAATTGAACAGGCAGAAATTCAAATCAAGTATGCGCGCTATATAGAGAAGGAAGAAGAAATGGCACAAAAACTACGTCAACTCGATACCCTTCCCATTCCGGGACATCTCGACTATGACCGCATTCCCGCACTGTCGAACGAAGCAACGCAAAAATTTAAAAAAATTCGTCCGGCAACATTGGGACAGGCCAGCAGAATCAGCGGGGTGAACCCGAGCGACGTACAAATTTTACTCGTTTACATGGGGCGCTAGTTTTACGCCGCGTTTCGTATATTCATTCAAACATTTCTGTTGAAAAAATGGCTCAGCTGGCTGATGGGCATCACGGGTGGCGTGATGCTGGTTTTCCTATTACTATTTGTAGGCCTGTCCTATTATATCAACAGCCAGAAGAAAGAATTGATTGAGCAGGCAACAACAGCCATTCACGAAAAGCTTGGAGGCGACGTATCCATAGAAGACCTGAACGTAACTTTTTTCCGTCATTTCCCCGGCTTTTCCATTCGACTAATCAACGTGCGGGTGTCGGATTCGCTCTACAAAAATCATGGCAGATCTTTGCTTTCTGCAGAAAACCTGTTTGTCCGTTTAAGCACTCCGCATTTGATTTTCGGAAAACTTCACGTCAACAAGCTCACAGTAAAGAGAGGGGGCTTTGATTTATTCACAGATGCTTCCGGGTATACAAACGGATATCTGCTGCAACAAAATGATTCGACAAGTTCAAAAAAGAAAGAGCAAGAAGAAAATATATCAACCCGACAAATATTAGATTGGATCGTGGTGGAGGATTTTACGTTTCATCTCCAAGATATTCCTGGCGACAAACAATACGGAATAACCATCAATAAGCTGAACGCAAGGGTGCAACAATCAGGGAAGACCTTTTCCATAGAAGTCAAAAAAGAGCTAAGCATCGGCGGACTTGCCTTTAAAAAAAAGAACGGAAGTTTTGTTACCAATCAAAAGATGAAAGGAGAATATGTTCTTCTGTTCGACATTGAATCTAAAAAGCTTTCATTCAAAGACATGGCAATCACAATTGGCACACAGCCCTTCAATTTTGCCGGTGATTTTTGGCTAGGAACAGAAAATAAATTTGACTTGCGCATAAAGAGCCGGGGGCTGCTTGTCAACTTCGCGCGCTCCCTGCTAACACCCAAGATCTCGAAAGCAGTAGGACTTGCAGATGTAAAAAAACCATTGGATGTAGATGCCCACATCACAGGTGACCTTGGTGGGGGAGACCCACGTGTACATGTTTTATTTACTACCAACAGATCTGACCTTTCAACCAAGTGGCTGGACATGAAAAACGCATCTTTCTCCGGGGAGTATTTGAATGAAGTGGTTCCGGGAGCCGGCTACACGGACGAAAATTCACACATATATATTAAAAAACTAGACGGATTCTGGGAGGGCTTGCCACTGAATGTGCGAGAGCTGAAAATAACCAACCTCATAACACCTGCCTTATCAGTCAAGATAAAAACAAGCTTTCCGCTGCAAGAACTTAACTCCGCACTTCAATCCAAAACCATACAATTTACAGGCGGTGAGGGTCAGGCAGAGTTGTCCTATAATGGCCGAACAGATAGCATTAGCTCAAAAAACAGCCGCCTTTCCGGTTATCTCCATTTCAGCAATGGAGAGATGCTGCTGACCGGCCCCCGGTCGAAACTGAAACAGTGCCGCGGCAACTTTCGTTTCGACAATGCGAACCTTATTGTTGACAGCCTTAACGCGATTCTTGCTGGGAATCCGGTCTATATGAATGGACAAGCCAACAATGTTTTGTCCCTGCTTAGCGACGACCACGTTCCCGTGTCGCTCGACTGGAACATCTTCGCTCCGGTGATCAACCTCAACAGTATCCAATCTGTTTTGAAGAGAAAAGTGTCTGTGGCCTCTTCCGCAAAAACTAAAAAAACAAAAATGGGTAGTACCGTGGAAAACATAGACCACTTGTTGTCTTCCGGAAAAGTAACGGTCTCCCTTCGTGCCGACCGTTTGCAGTTTCAAAAAATGGATGCAAGCAACTTCGAAGCCGACATTGCGCTGGAAGGAAATACCTGGGCTGTAAAAAAAGCAAGCCTTCAGCATGGTAATGGTAGCGTAGCTGTAACCGCCAATATTCAAGAGCTTTCTCCCAACAGGCTTCAGTTTAAAAGCAGTCTTGATTTAAGAAATGTAGATGCCTCCAAAACGTTCTACGCCTTCGAGAGCTTTGGTATCAAAGATCTTCGACATCAAAATATAAGGGGAAGGCTCAATGCCTCTGCTCGTTATTCGCTCCTGCTGAACGGGAGTGGGGAGCCGGACTGGTTATCAATCAGCGGAAAAGCGTTTTTCTCTATCAAGAACGGGGCGTTGATTAATTATCCTCCGTTAATGAGTATTCAAAAAACGGCATTCAAGAAAAGAGATTTTTCAAATGTGCGCTTTGCAGAAATTCGCAACAATCTAAAACTAGAGAACGCCGGTATACAGATTGAACGCATGGCTATCAACTCAAGTGTGCTTACATTGTTTCTACAAGGCGTGTATGGTTTGAAGAATAATACCGATATTAGTATTCAAGTGCCCCTGAAAAACTTGTCCAAAAAACAAGACGAAGCGCATCCGGCTTTCGTAAGCGGAGACAGCAAGGGCGGTATGAGCGTTTTTCTTCGGGCCCGATCAGACAAAACCGGAAAAATTTCCATTCATTACGATCCGCTGGCGCGGTTCAGAAAAAAATAAACCCCTGCTTATGAAACGCTTCTCTTTTGTCCCAGCCCTCCTGCTCCTGCTGGCAGCATGCAACAACCCGTCTTCCAACAACACTCCGTCACTGGCAGCATACCATGCCATCACAGATAGCGGAGTGCAAACAGGCGGGGTAAAAATGATTCCCATTGAAACACCCGTGGGAAGGTTCAATGTGTGGACCAAAAAATTTGGCAACAACCCCAAAATAAAAGTCCTGTTGCTGCACGGTGGTCCGGGTGGCACACATGAGGGCTTCGAAAGCTTCGAAAGCTTCTTTCCGAAAGAAGGTTTCGAGTTTTACGAATATGATCAACTCGGTTCTATGCTGAGCGATCACCCTACAGACAGCTCTCTCTGGACCACAGAGCGCTTTGTAGAAGAAGTCGAGCAGGTGAGGAAGGCGCTGGGGCTGAATAAAGACAATTTCTATGTTCTCGGCCATAGCTGGGGAGGTATTCTGGCATTGGAATACGCGTTGAAATACCAGGACAACCTCAAAGGGCTCATCATTAGCAACATGGTGAGCAGCATTCCGGAATACGTGAAGTATGCTAATAATGTGTTGGCCAAACAGATGGATCCGAAAATCGTCGATACCATTCGGCTGATGGAATCGAAAAAACAATATACGCACCCTCGCTACATGGAGATTCTCGTGCCCAACTATTATGAGAAGCACCTCTGTCGTGCCCTTCCTTGGCCGGAAGCCATCAACCGCGCTTTCTCACACATCAACCAGGAAATCTATGTAATGATGCAGGGTCCTTCAGAATTTGGTGCCAGCGGAAGGTTGTTGAACTGGGACCGCTCGAAAGATTTACCTACAATCAAAGTGCCAACACTCACCATTGGCGGACAACACGACACGATGGATCCGGAACACATGAAGTGGATGTCCACCCAGGTGCAGAAAGGGCGCTATGTGTATTGTCCAGACGGAAGCCACTGTTCAATGTGGGACGATCAGCCGCATTACTTCTCCGGACTGATTGGCTTCATCAAAGATGTGGATGCCGGCAAAATGTAATCATTCCGTTTCATCCATTAAATAGGTGTTTTCACCGAATTTGTTGCCGGTGATATTTCTCGTCCGATAAATTGGCTGGCTTTTTAATTAGCTTTATTACTATTCAAACCCTTTCTTATGATTAGAAAAATTGTGCCTCTGCTGTTGTCGTTGATTGTCGCCCGACAAATGCAGGCGCAGGAAACGTTTCCCGTTAACGGTGTTGCCGACAAGCGGGACAATTGTTATGCGTTTACCAATGCTACCATTGTAAAAGAATCTGGCAGTACGCTGACCAATGCCACCCTCATTATTCGCGATGGAAAAATTGTTGCGGTGGGGGCACAGGGCGTGGCCATACCAAAAGACGCCGTGGTAATTGATTGCAAAGACAAGTACATTTATCCTTCCTTCATAGATATTTATACCGACTATGGTATTCCGGGAACACAGCGGGATCCCGCAGCGCTACGGGCGGCATTTAACTTCAACGCTCCCGCACAAATCACCTCCAATACCAAGGGTGCCTATGGTTGGAACCAGGCCATTCGCCCGGAAACAGATGCTGCACGCCTTTTTGTGGCAGATGACAGCAAAGCAAAGGTTTGGCGCGAACTCGGATTCGGAACAGTTCTCACCCACAACAAAGACGGCATTGCCCGCGGCGCGGGAACAGTGGTAACCCTTGCCAACGAAAAAGAAAACGGTGTGATAGTTAAAGACCGCGCATCTGCGCATTACTCTTTTAACAAGGGAAGTTCGATGCAAAGCTATCCCAGCAGCATCATGGGAAGCATTGCTTTGTTGCGCCAAACTTATCTGGACGCCCAGTGGTACAAAAACAATGCGGCAAAAGAAGGATTGAATCACTCTTTGAAAGCATGGAATGAATTACAAGGCCTTCCACAAATATTCGAAGCAGATGACAAATGGAATGTGGTGCGTGCCGGGAAAATTGCTGCTGAATTTGGTGTCAAGTATATCATTAAAGGCGGTGGTAATGAATACCAGCGCATCGCTGATATTGCAGCCTTGCAATCGCCCATGATTATATCTCTGAACTTCCCTGCCGCCATGGATGTGGAAGACCCCATCGACGCCCGCGCCGTTTCGGTTGCAGACATGAAACATTGGGAAATGGCTCCAGGAAATCCGGCGGCTATTGAAAAAGCCGGTATCAGTTTTTGCCTCACGGTTGCTGATCTAAGAGATCCAAAAACTTTTTACAGCAATTTGCGTAAGGCCATTGAGGCCGGACTTAGCGAGAACAAGGCCATGGATGCACTCACCAAGACTCCTGCAACTTTGTTGGGCGTTTATGATAAAGTGGGAAGTCTTGAACCCGGTAAGCTGGCAAACTTCATCATCACCAACGGACCGGTATTCTCGGAAAAAACGACCATCCTGCAAAACTGGGTGCAAGGAAATAAATATGGTGTAAAGGAAGATAGTTGGAATGATGTGAAAGGAATTTATGCACTCACCATAACGGGCAGCGGTGGAACAAGCAACTATACATTAGATATAAAGAGCGCCATGGCCGCCAATGTGATTGGAAAAGATACCCTTGCCGGAAAATTTAATCATGACGGAAAAATGGTAAAGCTCAGCTTTGGCACACAACCCGTGCGCAGACCCGGAGCCGGTAATATGGGCGGAGGAATGGGCGGACGCGTTCCTGCACAATATCGACTCAGCGGAGTGTCGAATGGAAGCAGCTGGGCTGGAACAGGAGAGGACACGGCCGGCAACAAAGTAACCTGGGTAGCCAGCTGGAGCAGCGCCGTTGCTGCCAATGCTTCGAGCGATAGCACAAGAAGAAGGCCCTCATTCGCCGGAAGAACAGGCAAAGTTCAATATCCTTTCAATGGCTATGGTTGGGAAGAGGCGCCAAAGGCGGAAAATATGTTGATCAAAAACGCAACAGTATGGACCAACGAAAAAGAAGGAAGGCTGGAAGGTGCAGATGTGCTGATTAAAAATGGAAAGATAGTCAAAGTGGGTAAAAACCTCAGCGAAGACGGTGCGCGCGTTATAGATGCAACAGGTAAACATGTTACCGCCGGAGTAATTGACGAACATTCTCACATCGCTGCAGCATCTATAAACGAAGGGGGACAGTCCGTTACCTCTGAAGCGCGCATTGCTGACAACCTGAATCCGGAAGACATTAATATATATAGACAGCTCAGTGGCGGAGTTACCTCTTCCCACATCCTGCACGGCTCTGCCAACACAATCGGCGGACAAACACAGATGATCAAGTTGCGCTGGGGAGCCAACGCAGACGATCTGATGTTCAAGGGATGGGATCCTTTTATCAAATTCGCGCTGGGGGAGAATGTAAAGAGAACAACTTCCATTAACAACAATCGCTTCCCCGACACAAGAATGGGTGTTGAACAAATTCTTACCGACGCATTCACACGGGCGCAGGATTATGAGAAGGCCATGAAAGCTGATCCCGGCGGAACAAGAAGAGACCTTGAATTAGATGCGCTGGTTGAGATCATGAACAAGAAACGCTTCATCACCTGCCACTCTTATGTTCAGAGCGAGATTACGGCTGCCATGAGGGTGGGAGAAAAATTTGGTGTAACCTTCAATACGTTCACACACATCATGGAAGGATACAAGGTGGCAGATAAAATGAAAACGCATGGTTCTAATGCATCTACCTTCTCAGACTGGTGGTATTACAAAGTAGAGGTAACTGATGCGAATGCCTACAATGCGGCCATCATGCAAAAAGTCGGACTCAACGTCTGCATCAATTCAGATGATGCTGAAATGGCGAGGCGCCTGAACCAGGAAGCCGGTAAAACTGTACGCTATGGTGGGGTGGGGGAAGAAGATGCCCTGAAAATGGTTACCCTGAATCCTGCCAAAGCACTGCACATTGACAACCGCGTGGGAAGTCTGAAAGCAGGAAAAGATGCCGATGTGGTGATTTGGAGCGACCATCCCCTGAGTGTTTATGCCAAGGCAGAAAAAACCATTGTGGATGGTATTGTTTACTTCGATCGGGAAAAAGATATGGAGCAACGCAAGAAGATTGCTGCAGAGCGTTTCCGCCTGACACAAAAAATGATTGGAGACAAAAGAGCCGGAGCTCCAACCAGACCCGCCGAACCAAGCTGGCAGATTTTAATGGGTTGCGGAGATCATGAACACAAAGATGGCATCTTTACCATTGACCTAGAAGACATCCAATCACAACATTAATCACCAACTGCTTTAGCAGACTATTCATAAAAGTATGTGTATGAAAAATTTACTCACTATATGTTGGTTAAGCTGTTTTGCTATTCCGGCATTCTCACAAGAAGTTGTTTATCCCGCACCCGATTTTAAGGGAAAAACATTTATTACTAACGGAACCATTCATGTGGGCAATGGTACCGTAATTGACAACGGCAACATTGTTGTAACCAACGGAAAGATTACTGCTGTTGGGGCTACTGCTGTTACGCCTGGCAGTAACGATCGTGTAATTGACGCCAAAGGAAAACATGTTTATCCGGGATTGATTTTAGCCAACACCGACATTGGCTTAAAAGAAATTGCCAATGGTGTTCGCGCCAGCAACGACTTTTCAGAACTGGGTGACTTTAACAGCAACATACGTTCCATTGTTGCCTACAACACCGATTCCCGCGTTCCCGCAGTGTTGCGCAGCAACGGCATTTTGCTAGCCAACGTTGCTCCACAAGGCGGAGTGGTAAGCGGCAGCTCTTCTGTCGTACAACTGGATGCGTGGAACTGGGAGGATGCGGCTTACCAGAATGACATCGGAATGCACATCAATCTTCCCAGCTTCATTAGTCGCGGTGGTGGAAGACGATTTGCGGGTTTTCCCGGATTTCCCGGCGCTGACGCAGGAGGAAATTCCGCTACCGAAAAAGTAGAAGAAATCAAGGCTTTCTTCCGCGAAGCGAAAGCCTATATCCAGGAACCCACCCACAGCAAGATAAACCTCAAGATGGAAGCGATGCGCCCCCTACTGGAGAAAAAACAAAAGCTTTTTGTTCATGGAGACCAAATCAAACAAATGCTGATTGCCATCGACTTTGTGAAAGAATTCGGATTCGACGTGGTAATTGTCGGCGGCAGCGAAAGCTTTCAAATGGCAGACCTGCTAAAGACCAACAACATTTCTGTGATTCTCGATCAGTGCATGAATCTTCCCGCTTTGGAAGACGATGACATCGATCAGCCCTTCAAAACACCGGCGGCGCTTCAAAAAGCGGGCGTTTTATATTGTATCAACGATGATGATGCCAACA
>JBJTTC010000014.1:0-2540 GCA_046079965.1 Sediminibacterium sp.
TTATACCCGCTACTAAATAGCGTATATACATCCAAAATGGGTCGACATGCGCATCTTTGTAGCTTAGTATTCAAATGTAATTAATTTATTATAGATTGTGAAAAATGACTTTTTATCTTTCGAAGTTCCCTGGGTACCATCTCTGTTTCCTAAGTAAAACATTCAACTATTATTGAAAACATGCGAACTCTCTCCCAATCCCCCCAAAAGTTCGAACTCGTGGCAGTCATCCCGACTGTTATTGTTGAAAATAACATCTTTTAAAAGGAAATGCCGATCTGTGAGGGTCGGCATTTCATTTAAAGTTTAGTTTAACGTTGACGGCTTGGCGTTGTGGCGGATTTTTAGCACAAAAGTTCAATAGAATTACTGCTGTTGAATCTTGTACAAATGTTTCATAGAAGCACTTCAGCCACCATATTGCCAAACCGATGTTGTGTGCCGTGCTTCTCATTTTCGTACATATTTCACGTCTTTTATTCTTTCTCCGTTTAGAAACAAATCTCCGTTTCGGATTTCTAATATATAAGAGTCAACAAGTATTTTAGTGTTTGACACCAACATACCTTTTGTTTTATAAGTTTTGCCCAATTTAATTTTATAGCTCATTCCATCAATATATTTTAGACTGAGGATTGTGTTGGTCTCTGCATTTACATAGTCACCATTTAACGATTTGAAATCATACCCTTTTAATGTTTGATTTACTTTGGTCAAACTATAAGGTGAATGATTTATATAATAAGCTGTTATTTGCCTTTCGCCTTTTGAGTTCGTTGTAAACTCTTGCTTAAATGCCGGGTCAAATTTTTGGTGGAAAATGTTGTCAGCTTCTCGTTCTAATTCAACATCGTTTCTTCCCACTCTTTTTAAAAATACTTTATTATCTTTTTTTTCAAATGTAAATGCAAAATTACTTTCAGTTAAATATGTTCCTAAAATTTCATCTTCACTAACATATTTACCTATGCTTGCAGGTTTTGTAACCAAATATGTTTCTACTGATTTTAGCTCAAAAATTATATCTGCCATTTGCCTTGTTTGAGTATTGGGTGTTGATTTACCCGAATTTGTTAGTGTTAGAAGAGAAATATTTTTTTGAGGAAATCTTAATACAGTTGCTTTCCAAGCACCTGTTGCTCCTTCGTGAAAAGTATATTCTAATTCTTTGTACTTACCAAATTCAAGACCGTAGCCGTAATTATTAAATTTTGAACCTTCAATAATTTGTTGACTTTGAACTATTATTTTTTTACTGAAAGTAGAAGTGCCTTTTCCTTGAACTAATTTTTCCCACTGTATTTGGTCTTCTAATGAAGAAAAAATGTTTCCATCTCCACAAACATTCCAAATCCATTTGTAAGTTGTCCAAGTATCAAAATTGAAGTAAGCTCTTGCTATCTGTCCACGTATTTTTGTAAAGTCACTCTCAAACGAAGTATTTGGCATATTCAGTTGCATAAACATTTCGTTAGTGTATTCCACAAAAGTTTTATTTGAAACTTTTTCTACAAGTAATGCCAACAGAATGTAGTTCGTGTTGCTGTATAAATATTTAGTATCTGGTTCAAAATTAAAATCAGTTTGTTTCTCAATTAAGGCAAATACATCATTATTTTTAAATGACTTTTCCCACCAAGTATAACCTTGCAATGACCATAAATCGTAGCAATCTCTTATGCCGCTTGTATGGTTTAATAAACTTTGCACCGTAATATTTTCTTTGATGTTTGGGAAAAGGGTTGGAAACCACTTTCTGATGTCGTCTGATAGTTTTAGGTTCCCTTTTTCAATCAAGGTGAGTACAGCCAAAGCTGTAAATTGTTTGCCATTAGACGCTATGTTAAAACGAGTTGAATTTTTAATTAATGTGTTTTCTTTCAAATCTGCATAACCTGCATACTTTTCATAAATTACTTTCCCGTCTTGAATTATAGCTGTTGCGATACCTGGTGCATTTTTAGGCACGTCCTGTATCGCAATGCTGTCAAGAAGTTCGATTTGTTTTGCTGATAATGAAGTCTGTCCCAAAACTGTCGAGTAGGATAGAATTGTCAAAATGCTTAAAAATATTGTTCTCATTGTTTCAAAGTTTAGGTATAGTTTTTTGTATGTCACACAACGGTTTGCGTGTATGTGCAGTAGCGGATTAGAAGCACTTTCCTGTTCGTTTAGCACAAAGTTTTTTAGAAGCACAGACCTTCGATTTACCATTTCACCCGCTATTGCCACATACACGCTGTTATGGGCTGGTTTTCTTCTTTTTAAGTCCAAAATAGATTAATACCAAACCTATGAATAATAAAAATATAGAACCCAAAACATAACCTTTGCCATAATGTGTCAAGGTCTTATAATCAAAAAAATATCTGAAACCTTGAAAAAAACCTATTAGTGATAAAACTATTCCTATTATTAGAACAACTTTCTTCATTTATTTAAGGTGGGTTCTAAAAATTGGTTTTTCCTAAATTGATTCAAAAAAATCGTAGAACCCGTTACCGATTTTTTCAAATCATAGTCAAATATAGAATTGTTTT
>JBJTTC010000015.1:0-6625 GCA_046079965.1 Sediminibacterium sp.
GCAACAGCGTGATGGCAGTAAGATCAGAACTGCTCAATTGTGCAACACCTGCTATGACACCTGCATATTCAGTTGTGCCCAGTTTACTGATGATCCAGAAAATCGCCAGTAAAAAGCCCAGGTCACCAATGCGATTCATGACGAATGCCTTGCGGGCAGCATAATTGTAATTAGGATTGCTGAACCAATAGCCGATGAGCAGGTAAGAACAGAGTCCTACACCTTCCCATCCAATGAACATAATTACAAATCCTGACCCCATTACCAATAAGAGCATGGAGAATACAAACAGGTTGAGGTAGGCAAAATAGCGGGCAAAATGATGAGGAGCTTCCTCATGCATGTAAGAAATGGAATAAAGATGAATAAGCGTGCCAATACCTGTAATGATCAACAAGAAAAGTCCTGAAAGCTGATCCACCTGAAACGCAAATGGAATGCTCAAATCAGCAGTGCGAAAGAGATAAAACAATGTATCTGTGCTAGCTCCGTTTGCTACTACCCTTCCAAAAAGAAAACAACTGACAACAAATGATAAAAAAACTGCTCCGGTACCAATCCAGCCACTTACAGAACGAGAAAGTTGGTTTCTGCCCAGACCGTTGATTAAAAAACCAAGAAGCGGGAAAAGCGGGACCAAAAAAGCAACATGATTCATAATAAACTTTCTTTGATTCTGGAATTAGCTATTTGATTGATTAATTTTTCAGGCGGTTGAGGAAGTTAACATCCACCGAATGAATATTTCTATACATCATTACAATAATGGCTAGTCCGACACTCACTTCTGCTGCAGCGACCACCATGATAAAAAACACAAAAATTTGTCCGTCAGCACCTACCGTGGAAGGAGCTGCAGACCCAGCTGCAATAGCCCCATGGTGCATTTTTGAAAATGCGACCAGCAAAAGATTTACCGCATTCAACATGAGTTCTATGCACATAAAAATGATGATGGCATTTCGGCGGGTGAGCACTCCCACAACACCGATGCTGAATAAGGCAAGACAGAAATAGATATAATAGTTAATGGGCATATACGGGTTTTACAAATTCATTTTATTGTGCGCTGTCTTTTTTACCCAATACCACGGCACCCACCATCGCACTGAGAAAAAGAGCACTGGTCAATTCAAAAGGCAATACAAAATCACTGAACAAGACTTTTCCTAATTCTTTGATCAGTCCGATATTACCTTCCTTCATTTGTACTGTTTTGTTGGTCATCTCGGGTGCCTGACTTGCCAATGACACCAGCATGATGAGGAAACAACCCCCTGCAACAACGCCGGCCAGTTTCATCCAAATGTGTTTGCTGGGTTCTGCTGAGGAGTTCAGGTTCATGAGCATGATCACAAAAAGGAACAGTACCATGATAGCCCCTGCATAAACAATCAGGTTCACGATGGCGAGGAACTGTGCATTGAGCATGATATAATGACCGGAAATAGCAAAGAATACTACAATCAGCCAGAGCACACTGTGCACCGGATTTTTACTGAGCAATACCATCAATGCAGCAAATACAGCCAAACCGCTGAGCAGGTAAAACAAGATTTGAATGATACTCATGTTGTCGTGTATATATTACCGGCAATGCCGTTACAATGTTATGCTTCTTTGTTCAATCCTTTTGCCTTGGCGTATGCTTCCGGCTCTTCGATGGGGTGAGGGATCAATAATTCTTCTTTGCCATAGATGAACCCTTTTCTGGTGAAGTTGGCCGGAGCAAATGTTTCGCTCAGGTAAATGGCATCTTTCGGGCAAGCTTCTTCACACAAGCCACAGAAAATGCAACGCAACATGTTGATTTCATATTTGGCTGCATATTTCTCTTCTCTGTAAAGATGCTCCTCTCCTTCTATTCGCTCTGCTGCTTCCATGGTGATGGCTTCTGCCGGACAGGCCACTGCACAAAGACCACAGGCAGTGCAATTTTCTCTTCCCTGTTCATCACGGTTCAGTACATGTAATCCGCGGAATACCGGACTAAAAGGGCGCTTTTCTTCCGGATAGCGAACAGTGGGATTCTTTTTGAAGATGTGACTGAACGTAATCAGCATCCCTTTTAATATGGCCGGCAAGTAGAGCCGCTCCATGAATGTGAGTGGCTTTCTGCTGACAGCGCGTGAACGGTTCGTGAGTGCCTGCATAATTTGCTATTATTTGAATCCGGCTTGTTGCCGGTACTTATTATTTATTTAAAAATCCGGTGATGGTTTGCCAGCTTCCTTCCTGTTTCATGAGAATAAAAATTCCGGTAAGCAACATATTCACAAGCGCCAGGGGAATTAATTTTTTCCAGCCCAAGTTCATCAACTGATCATAGCGGAACCGCGGAATCGTCCAGCGAATCCACACGAACAGGAACAGAAAAAAAACAATTTTTGTCAGCAGCGCTCCCAGACCCAAAACAGCCGCCAGATTCACCGGCAATGTTTTTTCGTCGAGGAAGGGAATATCATATCCGCCAAAGAACAGACAGGCCATTACAGCACTGCTCATGATCATGTTCACATATTCAGAGAACAGGTAGAAGCCAAGTTTCATTGAGGAATATTCCTGGTGATAACCAAAGTTCAATTCACTTTCTGCTTCAGGCAGATCGAAGGGGGTACGGTTACATTCGGCCAGGGCACAGATAAAAAAGATAAGGAATCCAAGTGGCTGATAGGCGACGTTCCAGAGTGAACCCGGTGCCATTTGTTGCTCAACCAATGTGCGAAGACTAAGTGACCCACCGAGCATGAGCACTGCAATCAGCGAAAGGCCCATCGCCAATTCATAGCTGATGGCTTGTGAAGCTCCCCGCAGCGCTGCCATCAAAGAAAATTTATTATTGGAAGCCCAGCCACCAATCATGATACCATACACACCCAGACTTACTACACCAAAGACATAAAGAATACCGATATTGATATCAGCAATTTGCAAATCAATTTTTCTTCCAAACAATTCTACCTGGCTACTCCAGGGAATAACAGCGCATGTCATCAAGGCTGCAGTCATGGCCAAAGCAGGACCCAGTATGAACAATGCTTTGTTGGCACTGCCGGGTATAATTTCTTCCTTCATCACTAATTTGAGACCATCGGCAAATGGCTGCAACAATCCAAGCGGACCTGCTCTTTCAGGACCCGGTCTGTCTTGCAGGATAGCCGCCACTTTTCTCTCAGCGAATGTGGTGTATAGGGCAATACCTAAACTCGCTAGCACGATGATAACAATCAAGACCAACTTTTCAATCAACAATAATATATCCAGCTGCAATAAACTCATACTTCAGGTTATTATTCATTTCCCTTTTTAAAATCGTTGCCGTGTGAAGGTCCGGCTATGCGGCTCAACTCAATTTCCGGACGGTTTACTTCACTTACACTGTGGATGTCCATGAGCAATTTCGGTTGCCGGCCATCGTGAACAGCATTAAAAATTTCGGTTGGTGTGGTTGTACCAATCTTTCCTGCATAGTGTCCCTGTGAAATCACCGAATGACGGCTGATATCTCTGGGGCCTTCAATTACCCAATCGCTTGTTTTTTTCTTATCAAAGCGACAAGTATTACATATCCAGGCAGCAGAGCCATCTTCCAGACTTTCCACTTCACCCCATTCATCTTTTCTGGCAGTTACACGGTATACTTCATCACCCCGATTCCACAAGGTTACTTTGCCACAGCAATCCGCACAATCACGGTGTGCATTCAAAGGTTTCAAGAACCATACACGATTTTTGAATCGGAAGGTTTTATCTGTTAATGCGCCTACGGGACAAACATCGATAACGTTTCCGATAAAATTATTTTCCAGGCTCTTCTCAATAAGTGTAGCGATTTCAGCATGATCTCCCCTGTCGAGTACCCCATGTTCCCGGCGAGCAGTCAGCTGATCGGCTGTATAAACACAACGATAACAGAGAATGCAGCGGGTCATGTGCAGTTGAATGTATGGCCCCAGGTCATGCTTTTTGAAAGTGCGGCGCTGAAATTCATAACGGGTACCTTCTTTGCCATGCTCATAGCTAAGGTCTTGCAGGTGACATTCACCGGCCTGGTCACAGATCGGACAATCGAGTGGGTGATTGATGAGTAAAAATTCAACTACCCCGGCTCTGGCATCCAGTACACGAGGACTGGTAATATTTTTTACTTCCATCCCTTCCATCACAGTCGTGCGACAAGAGGCAACGAGTTTAGGCATGGGCCGTGGATCTTTTTCAGACCCCTTGCTAACCTCTACCAAACAGGTTCGGCATTTACCACCGCTTTCCTTCAGTTTACTGTAATAACACATGGCAGGGGGTGCCACTTCACCACCAATTTTTCTGGCTGCCTGTAAAATCGTTGTTCCGGCAGGCACTTGTACCGTGATGTTATCGATGGTTACAGTAAGGAGTGGTTGTTCAGACATAAGAATTATTTCTGCTGTTGTTGTTTCTGCTTTTTATACTGCTACCGGTACATGAATGGGATCGGCATAATGTGCCAGTCCGTAATTTCTTCTTTTTGCTTCCTGCGGCTCACGAACATGCCATTCAAATTCATCCCTGAAATGGCGGATAGCAGCAGCAACGGGCCAGGCAGCGGCATCACCGAGCGGACAAATGGTGTTGCCTTCAATGCGACGCTGTATATCCCAAAGCAAGTCGATATCACATTCTTTTCCTTCACCATTCTCCAATCTCCAGAGAATCTTTTCCATCCAGCCGGTTCCTTCCCGACAGGGTGAACATTGACCGCAACTTTCATGGCGATAGAAACGGGTAAGCGTATAGGTGTTTTTTACGATGCACTGGTCTTCATCCAATACGATAAAACCACCGGAACCCATCATGGAGCCACTTACAAAGCCCCCATCACTCAGACTTTCATAATTCATGAGGCGGGTTTCACCTTTTGCTGTTTTCAAGAGTAAATTAGCAGGAAGTATGGGCACGGACGAACCACCCGGAATACAGGCTTTCAGTCTTTTTCCATTGGCAATACCGCCGCAATATTCATCGCTGTAAATAAATTCTTCTACAGAGATGGTCATATCAATTTCATATACACCCGGACGGTTAATGTTGCCGCAAGCGGAAATCAATTTGGTACCTGTGGATTTTCCCACACCGATTTTGGCATACTCTTCACCACCATTATTGATGATGGGTACTACTGCTGCCAACGTTTCTACATTGTTGACCACGGTAGGGCGCATCCAAGCACCTTGTACCGCTGGGAACGGAGGCTTGATACGAGGATTGCCCCGCTTGCCTTCCAATGATTCAATCAAGGCAGTTTCTTCACCACAGATATAAGCACCTGCTCCGCAATGAACATAAATATTACAATCGAAGCCGGACTGAAGGATGTTCTTTCCCAACATTCCATTGGCTTTTGCTTCCGCAATGGCAGTCTCTAAAATATCTGCGATCCAGGCATACTCACCGCGGATATAAATGTATGTGTCATGACTACCCAGCGCATAGGATGATACGATCAAACCCTCAATCAATAGATGGGGGATGAATTCCATGAGGTAACGGTCTTTGAATGTGCCGGGTTCGCTTTCATCAGCATTGCAAACCAGGTGGCGGGGTACACCTTCAGGTTTTGCGATGAAACTCCATTTCATGCCTGCAGGAAATCCTGCACCGCCTCTTCCCCGGAGTCCACTTTTCTTTACTTCTTCTACCACAGCTTCAGGACTCATTTGCTTCAAAGCTTTCTCCACGCTACGATATCCGCCTTCACGGCGATATACGTCGTAGTGACGGATTCCTTCCACTTTTACTTTTTCCAAGAGCAGTTGAACACCCATATTGTTTTTTTTCAGGCCGGAATCATTTACATCCGGCAATGATTGAAGATCAGTTTTGTGCTGCTGCGTTTTTGCTGCATTCAGCGATGATGGCATCTACTTTTTCCGGTGTCAGGTGCTCACGATAATGCTTTCCCAACTGCATCATGGGGGCATAACCGCATGCGCCGAGACACTCCACTGTTTTCAGACTGAACATGCCGTCGGAAGTAGTTTCGCCAGGACGGATACCGAGTCTTGATCCTATATAAGCGATGATGTTATCGGATCCAACGATCATACAGGGACCAGTTTGACAAACCTCGAAAACATATTTACCCATTGGTTTGAGGTTGTACATGCTGTAGAAGGTTGCTACTTCATATACTTCTATGGGCTCGATGCTGAGCAGACCCGCTACATAATCCATAGTCTCAGTACTCAACCAGCCACCGAAGGTATCCTGTGCGAGGTGCAAGACAGGTAGTAATGCACTCTTTTGTTTTCCCTCCGGATAATGAGAGATGATCTCTTGGACTTTTGCGAGTTCCTGTTCAGAAAATGTTACCATATAGGATCCGAGGTTATTCTTGTTCATTAAAATATTATGCATCCATTTTACCGGCGATCAGGTTGAGACTACTCATCGTTACAACAGCATCACTCAGCATTCCCCCTTTTACTAATTCAGGATATGCCTGGTAATAGATAAAGCAGGGGCGACGGAAATGCAGGCGGAATGGGGCTCTGCCACCATCACTGATCAGGTAGAAGCCCAACTCTCCATTTCCTCCTTCCACTGCCTGATACACTTCCCCTTTGGGCATATCAACTTCACCCATGAT
>JBJTTC010000016.1:0-27860 GCA_046079965.1 Sediminibacterium sp.
GCAATGAACTTGGGTACGGTTACTTTCTGCCATTTCTTTTACATTTTCTATTGAATGCTACCCCTCTATCCATTTAGCAATACCAAAAGCACAACTGGCAGCAATCGCACCAATGATCATCACCCGCAGTGCACCCGCCCAAGGTGAAGTCCCGGTCAACTTGCTTTTGAAATAACCAAAAATAAAAAGACAGATTAAAGTCACGCCGGCTGAATATTTTAATCCAGAAATACCATCCTCCACCATAAAATAGGGACTCAATGGTATCATCCCGCCAACAATATAAGATACCCCTATGTTCAACGCACTCTTTAACGCCCGCTTCGGATCCGGCTTCTCCAAACCCAACTCATACTTCATCATAAAATCCGCCCAGCGGTCTTTGTCCATGGTTAACTCATCCGTTGCTTTTTCCTGTACCTCCGGACTCAACCCTAACCCTTCAAAAAATTCTCTCACTTCCTCTCTTTCTACATGTGGTAGTCGCTCAATTTCATCGTACTCCCGGCGCAACTCACTGGCATAATGGTCTTGCTCCGTTTTTCCCGCCAGATAACCTCCTAGTCCCATAGCAATCGACCCCGCAGCAATCTCTGCCAATCCGGCAATCACAATCAGGTTCACATCTTTTATCGCCCCACTCAAACCCGCCGCCAGGGCAAATGGCACGGTGAGTCCGTCTGACATGCCAATCACAATGTCGGTCAGGGTTTCTGAGCCCTTCATGTGTTGCTCCGTGTGGGGATGAAGATGCGTGTGGTGCAAATGGGTATCCATCGGGCAGATTTTGTCTTTTGAAGATATCAATATTTCGAAGGTGTAACAAAAAATTAATCTATAATACAGATAAACATGAATATAGATATGATGATTATTGTTTACGCATTTCAAATTAATGATTGCTTAATCTGGGCTTAACAATTCCTTTACATACCCCGGATAGCTTTACCAAAAATATTACACCAGTGAAATCTCGCCTCCTGTTTTTGATCATTGCAACGTTGTTTTCTTCCTTCATTTGGGCTCAAAAAACAAGGATATCCGGAAAAATTTCCAACCAAAAAAACGAGGTGTTATCCGGAGTTTCTATTGAAATCAGTGGTGCAGGTTCGGGAATGGTTCGATCTGATGTGGAGGGACGATTTTCATTTCCAGCAGAAATTGGTAAAAAATATAACCTGAGTTTCTCTTATGTAGGGTATCAAAAAAAAATAATTGATGAAGTTACTGCAGGTGACGATACCCAGTTGGATGTTGTGATGGAATTGAATGTGAAGTCACTCGGTAACGTAACTGTTTCGGCTTCTGCCAATCGTGGAACTGCCCGTGGAGAAACAGTTAATGCCCTGATTGCCTTCCAAAAAAATACCAATACGGTAGCCTCAGTTATTTCCGGTGAAGCCATCCGTCGCTCTCCCGATAAAAATACCGGTGAAGTGCTGAAAAGAACTCCGGGCGCCAGTTTACAGGATGGTCGTTTCATCATCGTTCGGGGATTGGCTGAACGCTATAACCTGGCAATGTTGAATGGAATTCAACTCAGCAGTACCGAACCTGACCGCAAGGCATTCTCCTTCGACCTGATCCCTGCCAACATGATCGATAACATTGTTATCAACAAAGCATTTGTTCCGGAATTACCCGGAGAGTGGGCAGGCGGATTGATTCAGGTAAATACACGAGACATCCCGACAAAAAATTTCTTCAATATCCAATTTGGTACAGGTTTCAATACCCAAACCATTGCCAATAATTTTTATGGTTATGAAGGAGGTAAACTTGATATCTTAGGAATTGAAGATGGAAAGCGCTCTCTCCCTTCCTCTTACACTACAAAATCTCGGTTTGATGCTTTATCTGCAGGAGATAAAACTGCCATTGGACGTCAATTTGAAAATGTTTGGAGTCCAGTTGTACAAAATGGTTTAAATAGGTTCAATGGTCAACTACAAATGTCCGGTGGATTTACCAAATCAAAAGGGACACGAAAACTCGCCGGAATTTTTGGTCTCACCTACAACCGATCTGCCCGTTACTTGAAAGCAACCAATAGTGGCTTCAACTTTATCGGCGGCGGTGCATTCACTCCGGACTTCCAGTTATTAGACGACCGCTATACCAATGATGTGATGTTAGGCGCCATGGGTAACTTAACCCTTCAATTGGATAATTCCAATAAAATATCTTTAAAGTCACTTGCCAATGTGAATACGAGTGATTTTATCAATCTAAGAACCGGACTCGAAAATAATTTCAATCCCCTCCTTGATAGTGCCCGTGGATATGAGTTGGGATTCCGTCAGAATACCTTTTGGTCAACCCAACTTTCCGGGGAACACCAAATCTTACCTAATAACAAGTTACGCCTGAAGTGGAACGGTTCTTTCTCCTTACTCGATGGATACATCCCTGATCAACGTCGTTTGTATTATGTGAAAAATAATTCTTCCGCTTCTAATCCATACGTTGCCCTTTTGTCCAACGTTCTTTCTCAAAAAAGCGGCAACAGATTCTATCAAAATCTGAGTGACTACATCTACAGTGGTGGTGCAGACCTTGCTTACACTTTCGATGCTTTTGGTAGCAAACAAACACTGAAGGGTGGCTATATGCTGCAGATCAAAGATCGTCTCTTCGACGCTAAACCCTTCTCTATCTACCTGCCCAGAGACAATGCAGCCCTGCGCCTATTGCCTGCTGACAAAATTTTCGCTCCGGGTAATTTTGGCGATGGTTCAGTTACCAGTACTCAGCTTGCCTTCGATGCCATCAAGGGAAATCTCTATCGGTACCTTGCCAATACCATTCTGAATGCCGGGTATATTCAGTTTGACAATCAATTTGGAAATAAGCTTCGAGTAATTTGGGGTGTGAGAGTAGAAGACTATGATCAATTGGTGGGAAGTGTAAAAACATCCGACCCTCGTTATAATTATAGCCGTGTGCGGGATTGGTTGCCCGGTTTGAACGCTACTTATAAATTAAACAACCTAACTAATCTTCGTCTTTCTGCTTCTCAAACAGTGGTTCGTCCTGAATTCAGGGAACTCGCCAACTTCCAGTACTATGATTTTGAATTGAATGCAGCTGTTCAAGGCTTTCCCGGACTCCTTAGAACTAAAATCACCAATCTGGATTTCAGGTATGAACTGTATCCAGCCGCCGGTGAGGTTTTCACTGCGGGTGTATTCTACAAGTACTTTGATAACCCGATTGAAATGGTATTCAACTTTGGAGCAGGAGGGGCCAGTAACTTCAATTTTGCCAATCCTGATTTTGCCAGGGCATTTGGTTTCGAATTGGAGTTTAGAAAAAAACTTGATTTCAATCCTGCCCTTAAAAATTTTACTTTCCAGGCAAATGGATCATATATCTACAGCCGTGTTGAGGATGAAACACTTTCACTTAATAGACCCCTTCAGGGCCAATCACCCTATCTGATCAACGCTTCATTATTGTATGATCACGAGAAGTCTGGCACAACTGCCACCCTTTTGTTCAATCAGATTGGTCGTCGCGTAACCTTCGTGGGCAGTCTCGATCAACCCGATATCTACGAATCTGCCCGCCCTGTTCTTGACTTCCAGTTCACAAAAAAATTAGCTAAGAACAAAGCAGAGATAAGATTCACGGTTCAAGACATTCTGAATAGAAGACTTTATTTCTACCAAAACCCTGATGGAAATGTTCGTCTCGATAGAAACAACGATCCATTCCGCTTTAGTCGCCAGTTTGGTACCAATTTCAGTCTGGTATTCGGATATAACTTATAATCCAAGTCAATCAATTAAAATAAAAAAAAACAACCAATTCGATAAATCAACTACCATGAAAAAGTTGCTCACCCTCAGTTTAGTACTTACCATCGTTGTTATCTCCTCCTGCCGCAAAATCGAAATGGACGGAGGTACAGCAACAATAGTACCTCCACCTCCAGGTCCTTCAACAGGACAAACCATTACGATCAAAGGTCGTATTGACAAAGACACTGTATTGAAAGCCGGTAATAATTATATCCTTTCCGGTCTCGTTTACATGGTGAACAATGCAACCATGCGCATTGAACCCGGAGTTACAGTTAAAGGTGATTACCAGGGAAGCAATGTGGCTGCTTTGGTCATTTCCCGTGGCGCCAAATTGGTTGCTAATGGTACCCAGGAAAATCCAATCGTATTTACATCCAACTCTCCTGTTCCCCGTTCGGGTGACTGGGGTGGTGTTGTAATTTGCGGAAAAGCCAGTATCAATACAACTTATTCCGGTTCTATCCCAGGCGTGGTTACAGGACCAGGCACTTATCAGGTAGAAGGTGGTGTCGACAATGCTTTCGGTGATGGTATTGCCGGCGGCGGTACAACCCCCAACGATGATGATAGTTCAGGTGTGCTTCGTTATGTGCGTATAGAATATGCCGGATATGCCTATCAGCCGGATAGAGAAATCAACAGCCTGACGATGGCTGCTGTTGGTCGCAAAACTGTCATTGAATATGTACAAGTAACTTATGCGAAAGACGATGCTTTCGAATGGTTTGGCGGTACAGTGAATTGTTCGTACCTCGTTGCTTACAAAACACAGGATGATGATCTGGATGCAGATAATGGCTATAGCGGAAGAGTACAGTTTGCTATTGTATTAAGAGACTCCACCATCGCCGATATCTCGCGCAGTGAGGCCTTCGAATGTGATAATGATCCCAATGGTTCCGTAAATACACCGCAAACCAGAGCTGTTTTCAGCAACGTAACAGCCATCGGTCCACGTGCTACCCTTGCGAACAGAGGCAATAGTTTATACCTCGCAGCTGCTCACCTGAGAAGAAATACGGGAGTGAGTATATTCAATTCTATTTTCCTCGGCTGGCCCCAAGGTATACTGATCGATTCCCGCAATGGTCGTGGAATGGAGAACAATATCATCGATAGCACCACCCGCTTTAAAAACAATACCATCGCAGGTTGCGGACCTGAAACAGGTACAGATTTGACTTCTTATGCCTTCATCGCTTCTACTGCCAACCCAATGGCATGGAACAGAGACTCTGTGGTGAATCGCTTTTCTAATTCAGCTTTTGGTAATACTGTACTTGCGAATGTTTCCGATGCTCGCATGATTGCTCCTTTCAATTATGTAGCTCCTGACTTCCTTCCCTTCGGTGGAAGCAACGGATACCAGCCCATATTAACAGGTGCGAGATTCACAGACCCCAAATTAGCCGGGTTCCGCGCAGTGCCTTTCCGCGGTGCCTGCGATGCTGCCGGTGTAGATGCGAATTGGTGGAAAGGATGGACCAGATTCATCAACCTCTAAGTAGAACAAATAGTTACAACACGCATAAAAAAATCCCTGCATCATGTGGGGATTTTTTTTATGTAATCATTTATAATTTACCAATTGTTTTTGTGTTCTTCTATCAACCGCTCAGGTTCTTTCAATTCGTGCTCCCTCCAATTCGGGTCATAGCGTACAAACCAACTCAGCCAAATACTGCGTGATGAACGCATCAACAAGGGTTGTAGTGCAATTAATAAAGTAAATACAGTTCCCATCCAGTAAAATATTCTGTTGTCATCAATATCGAACGTCATGCCTATCAATACTTTCCAGGCAACAAAAGTGCTTACGATAAACGCAATACTTAGTGCATAACTAACATACCCCGTACCATAATAAAATCCCACTTCTATTTCGGTCGGCTGTCCGCAGACCTGACAGTTTTCATGCATTTTCAACCCGTCTTTAAGACTATATAGTTGAATACTGACAAACAAATCTCCCTGACGACATCGCGGACATTTATTTTGAAGCGTAGATTGTAAATAGTTAAGGGAACTGGACAACCCGGTATTTCTTGTCATTCAAAATTTTTCAGAACATGAATGTAAAAAAAGATTCCGCTACTAAGGAAATGAAATTGTTACGTGCAGCAATAAAACGAATTTATTTAGTCTTTATCCGCTAAAACTTTTTCCATCTGTAAGCTGCGCGATCCCTTTACCAGCAATAAGGTACCCTGCAATTTCTGCTCCCTCAACCATTTTCCTGCAGCTTCTGCATCAGAAAAATATTTGAAGGGGTGCTCAATTTCTCCAAAATCACCACCTACCAAAATCACTTCCTTCAATTGAAGAGATTGAATCAGCTTCACCAATGCGTGGTGCTCAGCCAGACTCTCTTCCCCCAACTCCTTCATCGCACCCAACAACAATATTTTCCGTTCTCCGGGTTGTCGGGAGAAATTTTCTATGGCCAGCTTCATGCTGGAAGGATTGGCATTGTAAGCATCCAGTATTACCTGGTTCCCATGCCAGTTCATCCATTGAGAGCGGCTGTTGGTGGGGAAGAAATTTTCAATCGCCTGCTGAATCTTTTCCGTCGGCACGCCGAAAAAATGTCCAACAGTTACTGCACACAACACATTCGGCAGATTATAACTGCCCACCAATTGGGTAGTCAGTTTCATCTCCAAAGCACCTGTTATCTGTATGGTAAGAAAGGGCGTACTGCTGATTTCCTTCCCCTGTATCAATCCCTTTTCAGTGCCATACCAAATCACATGGGGTACGGACAAAGACATGGATTGTAAATAATCATAATCGGCATAAGCAAAAGCAGTACCATCATGCCCGGACAGAAAATCAAACAATTCCCCCTTGCCTTTTCTTACGCCCTCAATTCCTCCAAAGCCCTCGAGGTGTGCCTTGCCACAATTGGTGATGATACCATGGGTGGGTTGAACATACCTACAGTAGCCGGCAATTTCCCGTTGGTGATTGGCACCCATTTCGATAACAGCTATTTCTGCATCTTTCCCAATACTAAGTAAGGTGAGGGGTATGCCAATATGGTTATTCAGATTGCCTTGCGTCGTATAGGATTTAAATTTTTTCGAAAGAACGGCAGACACCAACTCTTTCGTGGTAGTCTTGCCATTGCTACCCGTGATGGCAATAAATGGAACCTGAAATTGCCGACGGTGATGCAACGCCAACTCCTGCAAGGTTTCTAAAACATCATGGACAACAATCAGCCGGGAGTCACTATCGGCTATGGGTTCATCAATGATAGCAAAGGCAGCACCTTGCTCCAGTGCTTGCTGCGCAAATCGGTTGCCGTTGAAATGAATGCCCTTGAGTGCAAAAAATAAGCTGCCGGGTGACAATTTTCGGGTATCAGTGGCAATGACCGGATGTTGCAGATACAATTGATATAAATCTTCCAACTCCATGCTGCAATTTAGAAAGATTCAGCCACCTTCTAGTTGTGGGGGAATGATGGAATAAAAAAACCGCACCCAAAGATGCGGGTTCTATATAAAAAATTTCAGTTATCGCTTGTTTCTTCTGGTAGGGAAGAAAAGTCCGGCCTTGTTTCTGAAAGAAGTTCCTTCCGGAGAGCCAAAGTGTGACATGGCACAGCGAAATCCGATCGAGTTTGATTGTGCACCCTCATCCATAAAACGGCGTGAACCAGGACTTAACCAGTAAGGCAGGTCATTCCATCCCCCACCTTTGTACACACGCGATTTATCGGAAATCAATGTTGAAACTCCGTAATTGTATTCCGCGCTGCTCAAAGAATCACCATCCAGGTAATTGATGGCGTATGCTTTGCGGTAGTTCCTGCGATCCTTAAGTTCATCATCTGTTTGAGGAATCATTTTGATGCGCCCCTTGTCATCACGGAGACTACCCTGACCTGCAGAAATATCAATCTTTTGGAATACATTCCCACGAAATGGATTCAAATCATTGTCATTCGAATTCATGATAGGGCGATACACATCCTGCACCCACTCATTAACATTCCCGCTCATGTTGTATAAGCCAAACCCATTGGGATAGTAGGTATCCACAGGGGCTGGTCCGGCAGCATTGTCGTTCAACCCACCAGCCACACCCATATAGTCACCGGCACCCCGCTTAAAGTTGGCCATAAATGAACCCTGCATTTTCCCTTTTTGGGTGTAGCGAAGGTTATCATACCCTTCGTTCTTCCAGGCAAAAATTTGTTTGTTGGCGACCATCTCCTCACCCCTGTTGGAAGATCCCTTCATCTTTCTTTGTGGGTTCTGCATCATGTAACCATAAGCAGCGTACTCCCATTCAGCTTCGGTTGGCAGACGATAATCACCATATAGTATCCCATCCTCGACTTTGATGACAGTTCTAGGGCGGCCCTGGGCATCTGTCAAAGGATTTTTCCTGGAGGTTACATCCCTTCCCGGCGTTGCCTGATATTCACCCAGTAAATAGGCTTTGGTATTGAAATTATCAGAACCCGAACCATTCAACTCTTTTTTAATTTGGTTTTTTGGATCCAGGAAACCCTTTTTCATGGCTGTAATTTCATTCACCCTATCAGTTCTCCAAATACAAAAATCATTGGCCTGTCTCCAACTTACCCCAACAACCGGGTAATAATTGTAGGCGGGGTGGCGGAAATAGTACTCTACCATCGGCTCATTGAAAGCAAGGTTTTCACGCCAAACTACGGTATCAGGAAAAGCAGCTGTAACAACCGAATCCATACCGGCTGTACCAAAAACATTTTCCAGCCAATAGAGGTATTCGCGGTAGTGCACATTGGCAACCTCCGTCTTATCGATGAAGAAAGAGTTGACGGTAACTCGTTTCGGGGCATTGTTCCAATCTGCCATCACATCTTCCTGGGTAGCACCCATGGTAAACGTTCCTCCCTGAACAAAAACAAGTCCGGGAGCCGTATTGATGTCTTTGGGTTTCAATACATTGAAATTACCCATGGCCTTGTCATTGTAATTCCAGCCTGTGACAGCCGATTTTTCCGGCTTCTTAGAAAAAAATTTGCAGGAAGAAAATGATCCTAAAACTAGCACACAACAAATACCCTTGCCGAGGTAGGAAATAAGTTTCATGGTACTGAAATTGAAATGAAAAGCGGTTTTCAAGTTGAATGAAAAATTATGCCGATGCGAATATAAATAGTTTAGATTGGGTACTCCTCCTCAGTCCTTCCATAGTTTGTTATCAAAAACCTAATTTTAAGTCTATTAACATATAACGTATTCAGCTAACCGCTTATTATTTGACTACTTTGCAACATGTTCTTTCGGCTTATTTTTGGGGGTATTTTTTGCATACTGGCACTGCCGGTCATGCCCCAATCTGTCCGAGCGTATGCGGCGCGGTCAGTTTTATCGGAGGGAAACTGGTATAAGTTAGGGGTAAGCAAGGAGGGGGTATATAAAATCTCCGCCTCATGGATGACCTCGGCAGGTATCCCCACCACAGGAATCAGCAGCAATTCTATTCGGCTTTATGGCAATGGAGGCGGCATGCTGCCGGAAAGCAATCGCCTTCCCAGGCCAGATGATCTTCTTGAAAATGCCATTGAAGTGGTGGACGGGGGCGATGGTATTTTCAATGGAAACGATTACCTGTTATTTTATGCCCGTGGTCCCCACCATTGGGAAGTCAGTTCTTCCGGCAACTGGCAACACAAACAAAATATCTATTCAGATACTGCCTATTATTATCTTTCTTTTGGAGGAACCGGAAAAAGAATCGGTGCTTCATCTAATTCCGCTCCGCCAACTGTTACCGTTCGTGAATTGGATGAAAGAATCTTCTCTGAGACGGATGATGAAAATCTCCTCAAAAGCGGAAAAGATTGGTTGGGAAATGTGATGGGAACTCAACCGGGTCAAGCACTTCAACGAAACATCAGTTTCCAGTTACCGGGATTGATTCTTACAGAACAATTGCGACTGAGTGGAAGACTGGCTGCCCGTTCCATAGGCAATACTGCTCAGATAAGTGTTTTTCAGGGAAACCAAATTTTGCAAGACATAACGCTGCCGGCAGTGAGCGGACAGTTCCTTGATCAGTATGCAGTTGCCACTCGAACCGGATTTCAATTTTTGCCTACGTCTCCTAACCTGAATTTACAGTTCCGCCTTGCGGGAAATTCATCGGTTACCGGCTGGATTGATTGGTTGGAGATTTTTGCCAGAAGACAATTAAGTTTCAATGGATCAACTTTTTTTTCATTTCGCGATGCCCGCTCAGTTGGCACCGGGGCCACTGCTTCCTTTGAGATTCAGGAGACACCGGCTGCCGGGGGGGCTTTCGTTTGGGAAGTGAGCAATCCGCTAGAACCGGTAAAAATGAATACGCAGCAGACAGGTACACTGCTGAGATTTGTACAAGATGCAGGAGAGCTTCGGGAATATGCAGCTGGTGTTTTAAGCGGTTTGCCTGAACCGGTTTACTTTGGGGCTGTCCCCAACCAAAATTTGCACAACAGTTCCCCTTCTCAACTGCTCATCGTTACCTCTGCGGCATTGTTGCCGGAAGCACGGCGGCTGGCAGAGCACCATAGCAAGCAAGACGGACTCAGTTTTGTTGTGGTAACCACCGATCAGATCTACCATGAATTTGGCGGACAACCCGATCCGGTAGCTGTGAGGGATTGGGTAAAAATGTATTACGACAAGTACAGAAACCACCCTACTCAAAAACCGGAATATTTATTGTTGCTGGGAGGGGGAACCTACGATTACAGGGGGCGGAAGGGAAAAGGCAACAATCGGGTGCCCGTTTGGGAAAGCAATGAGTCATTGCACCCCCTGTTCTCTTACACTTCTGATGATTTTTTTGGTCTCCTGGATGACGAGGAGGACATGAATTTAAACCGCTCAGATCAGTTACTCGATATTGCCATTGGCAGGTTGCCGGCATATCGGTTGGAAGAAGCTACAGTAATGGTCAATAAGATCATTCGTTATCGTCAGCCATCTTCCCAGGGCTCCTGGCGCATGAATACATTGTTCATTGCCGATGACAGAGACAATAACCTACACCTCAATGATGCAGAGCAGATGACAGCGGTGTCCACCCGGGCCAATGAGTTGATCAACATCAACAAACTTTATCTGGATGCTTTTCCGGTGGTGAGTGGCAGTGGCGGGGACCGCTATCCGCAGGTTAATGAAGCATTGGTTAACCAATGTTTTCAAGGTGCTTTGCTGGTCAATTATACCGGTCATGGCAGTTCTTTCCGATTGGCAGAGGAAGCTGTTTTTACTGCCGAAGAAGCCAGGCGCTTCAATAATCCGAATCGGTTGCCGCTTTTTATTACTGCCAGTTGCGATTTTGCCCCCCACGATGATCCCGCCATATTTTCCCTGGGTGATCGGGTGCTCAAGCAGGATTCCACCGGTGGCATTGCGCTGATGACGACCACGAGAGCTGTTTTTGCTTATAGCAATTTGCAGATGAATGATCAATATTTAAGGGTTTTGCTTTCGAGGGATGGGGGAGGAAGGTTTCCCGGGTTGGGCAGGGCGGTACTATTGGCAAAAAACAATACGTTGATCAGCAGTGGGGATGTGCTCAATAACCGGAAGTTTACTTTATTGGGTGACCCTGCTTTGGGACTTGCCATTCCTGCGCAGCGGATACGATTGACTAGATTAAGTGGAAATACGGGAACAGATACCCTTAGGGCATTAGGTATTTATACTTGTGAGGGGGAGATAACCAACCAGGTAGGAAACCGGATCCCCCATTGGTCAGGTACATTGGAAATAGCCATCTATGATCAGTCCTTTCTCCAAAAAACCCTCGCCAATCGCCCGGGAAGTTTTAGTACCCCCTTCCTACAGCAAAATACCCTGCTATTCCGGGGAACAGCTACGGTGCAGAACGGACAATTCTCTGTGCGCTTCATGTTACCCAAAGACATCAGAGCGGGTCTAGGTAAGGCCAGGATCACGATGTATGCATCGAATGAAAATTCCGATGCAGCAGGGGCTGATACGACCCGATGGATTGGCGGAAATTCCCCCGTAAATTCAAGTGATACCGAGGGACCCAACATCAGGCTTTTTTTAAATGATACCAATTTCCGTGAAAACGGCATCACCCACGAAACCCCATTGCTGATTGGGTTGCTGGCAGATTCTTCCGGTATCAATACATCGGGAAATGGCATAGGACATGACATCACAGCAGTGATAGATGACAATGAAAGGGAAATACTGGTTCTGAATAGTTATTATACGGCAGAACAAGACAGCTTTACTGCGGGAAGTATCCGTTTTCAACTGCCAGAATTAAAGGAGGGAGAACATAAAATAAGACTAAAGGCATGGGACCTGGTGAACAACTCTTCGGAAAAAACACTCAGGTTCCGGGTTCTCAAACAGGAAAAATTTTCCATCGGTAGGGTGATGAATTTCCCCAATCCCTTTTCGGTGGGAACAACTTTTTCCATAGAACACAACCAGCCCGGAAAATCACTACAGCTGGAGCTGAACATTTATGATGTAATGGGCAGACCGGTGCGCCAAATAAGCACCTCCCTTGCTTCACCCGGAACAAGAAATATTCAGGTTGTTTGGGATGGATCGGGTGCCAATGGTACAAAACTGCCAAAAGGTATTTATATTTACCACCTGAAACTGAATTCAGGCACCACGGTAGCTCAGGCGAGTGGGCGCATTCTTCGCAACTAAATAACCTGCATGAATTGATTTTTACCCTCCCATGCGGACGCTGCAGTTCAGCTATTGTCGGTATGTTAATACTTAGTGAAAACACGGGTATTCCGGCAAGCGAAAACTGTATATTTCCGCTCTTTTAGAAGGAAAACATCAAAAAGCGAAGGATGAAAAATACATCACGATTCAGCTTGATTTTACTTTTAGCCCTGCTAATAGGTCAAGCCACAACAGCACAGACAGGATCCATCAACATCGTATCCACCGCCGTACCCTTTTTGCGCATTTCTCCCGATGCCAGAGCAGGAGGCATGGGTGATATGTCTATTGCCGCTTCCCCGGACGCCAATGCAGCTTTCTGGAACCTGGCCAAAGTGCCATTTGCCAAAAACAGAACGGCAGTATCCGTGAATTATACTCCCTGGTTAAAAGACCTGGGTTTGTCGGATGTTTACCTGGCGAGCTTGGCAGCGTATCACAAGGTCAATGATGAGTCCGCTCTCTCAACCTCCCTTCGTTTTTTCAGTTTGGGGAATATACAACTCACCGATTTTTCAGGAAACATACTGAATACCATCCGGCCCAGTGAATTCTCGATAGACCTGGGTTATTCCCGCATCATCAGCGACCGCATCAGTCTTGCAGTGGCATTGAGGTACATCAATTCCCGCCTGGTCATAGGGGATGTTGGAACCGGTGTGGTATATAGGGCAGGTACATCAGTCGCAGGCGATGTATCCATGTTTTACAATGGTACAGACGAATCGGGAGCAGGTCTTACCTGGGGCATCACCCTGGCCAACCTGGGTGCCAAGATTGGCTATACGAATGATGCCCGCAACAAAGATTTTATTCCTGCCAATCTGGGAGCAGGGGTCGCTTATACAACAGTGATGGATGGAAACAATCGATTGATGGTCGGATTGGATGTGAACAAATTGCTGGTTCCATCTTTGCCGGTAGCAACCGGGGTGTATAGCGCAGATTCAGCCAATCTTGCCAATTACCGAAGTACCGGTGTTGTATCCAGCTGGCTTAAATCATTTGGTGATGGCACCAATCAGCTCGATGCATTGCAAGTTTCGTTGGGTGCAGAGTATGCCTACAATGAACAATTTTTTGTGCGTGCCGGTTATTTTCATGAGAGTAAATCCAGAGGCAACCGCCAATATTTTTCAGTTGGGGCCGGCTTTAGCATGGATGCATTTCAAGTAAATTTATCTTATCTCGTTCCTTCAGGATCAGGTATTACGCGCAATCCTTTATCGAATACCATTCGGGTCGGATTGCTTTTCAACATCAACAGCGAGAAATAGCGGGCATGCTGTACCTTTGAAGTAGGGTCGCCATTGGTTGGTCTTTTAAATTTAGCTCACATGTCTGTCCGTATTGGTTATGGAATCGACTTTCACCGATTGGTGGAAGGTCGCGATTTGGTGATAGGGGGTGTTCAGATACCTCACCACAAAGGGGCATTGGGCCACAGTGATGCCGATGTATTGCTTCACGCCATCTGTGATGCTTTGTTGGGTGCTGCTTGCCTGGGAGACATTGGTGCACATTTTCCTGATACGGATCAATCTTATAAAAACATTGACAGCCGTATTTTATTGGCCCGCACGCGGGAATTGGTAGTGGAAGCTGGCTATCGCATAGGAAACATTGATGCTACGCTTTGCCTGGAAGCACCAAAAATAAAACCTTATGTTTCCAGAATGCAGGAAGTGATTGCCGGCACACTCGGTATAGGTTTGAAAGATATTTCCATCAAAGCGACTACTACTGAAAAGCTCGGTTTCATTGGACGGGAAGAGGGATTGGCAGCACATGCTGTTTGTTTATTGTTTGCTAATTAAACTTAAAGTTGTAGCGTGAATAATGAGGGGAAAAACTTGGCTGTAATTGGTTTGCGTTATGTTGGCTTACCCCTATCGGTACTTTTCAGTCGCCAATATCCTGTCATCGGATATGACCTCTCTTCCACCAGGATTGCTGAACTCAACAACCATTGTGATGTTTCAGATGAGGTGAATAGCGAGGCACTCAGACAAGTGCTGCAACTTTCACATGAATCTCAGGGACGAATCGGATTAGTAGTCACCAACCAGTCCGAAAAACTCGCAGCAGCACAGGTGTTCATTGTTGCTGTGCCAACACCGGTAGATGAGAACCAACTACCCGATTTGGCACCTTTGAGACAAGCAACGCGTTTGATAGGATCATTTTTAAAAATTGGCGACATTGTTATTTATGAATCAACTGTTTATCCCGGCTGTACCGAAGAGGAAATGGTACCGATTTTAGAAATGGAATCCGGACTCCGGTGCAATATTGATTTTGGAGTAGGGTATTCGCCTGAACGCTTGAATCCCGGTGACAAGCAACACCCGATTGAAACCATTGTGAAAGTTACTTCCGAATCGAATGAGTTTTATGCACAACAAGTCAATCAACTCTACCAATCGGTTATCCGTGCAGGCACCCATTGTGCTCCCTCTATCAAAATTGCCGAGGCTTCCAAAGTAATCGAGAATACGCAAAGAGACATCAACATTGCTTTCATGAATGAGTTATCAAAAGTATTTTCTGCATTAGACATCGATATGAAAGAAGTATTGAAAGCGGCCAATACCAAGTGGAATTTTTTGTCTTTTCATCCCGGTTTGGTGGGCGGACATTGTATTGGTATTGATCCGTATTATTTGCTCCATCAATCGCGCCGTGCTGGGTATGAGCCCGGACTGATTCAATCAGCCCGCACACTCAATGACAGCATGAGTAACTATGTGGCTTTGCAGATGATTGAGTTGATGCAGCAAAAGAAAATCACTATAGCCAATGCATCCGTTTTGGTCTTGGGCGCTTCATTCAAGGAGAATACAGCTGATATCCGGAACAGCAGGGTATTCGATTTACTGGGAACACTGCGCAATCATGGCGTACAGGTAGATTTGTACGATCCAATGGTCAATCCCGAAGCGGTTGCCGCGTTGTATCAACAAAACTGTCTAACGAGGAAAGAACAGTTGAAAAAATATGATGGCATTCTGTTGGCAGTACCCCATTCTGTTTTTTCATCCTTTGATTGGAATGCCTGTCTGAAAGATGTATCGGTGTTGTATGATTTGCATGGTTTCATTCAAGGTCGCAAAGTCGATGCCACATTGTGAAGAAGTTTTTTCCCACAATGGGTAGGTTGAGCAATAAACTGATTACTTTTATTTCATTATTGGGCGCTCTATACACATATCAAAAATATTCAATTAATAGCTATATAGCCATGACTTTTTAGTTGTATCGCTATTTAATCAGTATATTTGTAATTGTGCTCTCGGCGTTGTAAGTGGAGCTGAATGTGGTGGGCTTACTCTGGGAGTGAGATGGGCAAAGCCATTTCCAAATACATGATTATCAGTGGTTATTACAAAAACACCCTATCGCGTTTCATTTTTTGGTGGGGGTACTGATTTTCCCCTTTGGTTTCGGGAGAATGGGGGTTCGGTGATTTCGACAGCCATCAATCAGTTCTGTTATGTAAGTGTTCGGCATAAGCCACCTTTTTTCCCCCATAAGCACCGGTTGGTGTACAGTGAAATGGAGGATGTCAATGAGGTGAGTGAGATCAGGCATCCGGCCATTAAAGGTGTTTTGCAATGGTTACAATGGGAGGAGGGGTTGGAAATTCATCATGATGGAGATTTGCCTGCCCGATCAGGGTTAGGTTCCAGTTCAGCTTTTACGGTTGGGTTGTTGCGGGCGATGTATCAGTTGATGGGCAGAGAAACTACGCTGCAACAATTGGCGAAAGATGCGATACATGTGGAGCAGGTAGTGATTCAGGAAGTGGTGGGTTGTCAGGACCAGATAGCCGTTGCTTGTGGAGGGTTTAACCGCATCAATTTTTTACCGGACGGAAACTTTGAAGTGAAGCCAATAAAGGTTACTACTAGCAGGTTGACAACCCTGCAAAATCATTTGTTGTTGTATTTCACAGGGTTTTCAAGATTTGCATCACAGATAGAAGCGAGTAAGTTGGTTAATTTTTCGGGTAGGAAGCAGGAGTTGCAAAGGATGATGCAGATGGTAGCGGATGCCGAGCATCTTTTGGCAGATGAAACGAGAGACTTGCAGGAATTTGGCAGAATGTTACAAGAGGCCTGGGAATACAAGAAATCGCTATCATCAGGGGTAACTACTTCTGCCATTGATGAGATCTACAACCGGGCAATAGTAGCAGGTGCGACCGGAGGAAAGATACTGGGGGCAGGTGGTGGTGGTTTCATGCTCTTTTTTGTGGTACCCGATAATCAATCAGCGGTTCGAAAAGCATTGAACGGATTAATTGAAGTGCCTTTCCAATTTGAGCCGGAGGGAAGCAGGGTGGTGTTGGGGTAGAATCAGTAAAATGGCAAAAAAGAGAAACTTCATTGTTGAATTCTTGCTGAGGGTAAGACAACTTTTTGCCGGCTTGTTTTTTGATCCATGGGAGATGCTGATGAAATGGAGGGCCTTGCCTGCGTATTGCAGGAATATGTATGCTTATTCAAAAGCGAGAACTACATCAACTCCGCCCATTGAATTCTCCCGGCTTTTTTTTACGACGTATGAAAAGTTCATGCCCGGAGGAACCGCTGTTGGGCATTATTTCTTGCAGGATGTATGGGCTGCTAAATTGATTCATCAAGCCGGAATTAAGTTTCATATCGACATTGGTTCACGTGTTGACGGGTTCGTTGCACACTTACTCCCATTTTGTCAGGTTGAATACGTCGATATTCGTCCACTTGAGTCACCCTTTGCGCAATTAAAGTTCAAGCAAGGTTCGATTTTGAATTTACCCTATCCGGATAACTCCATTGAAAGTTTAAGTTGTTTACACGTGATTGAGCACATAGGGTTAGGAAGGTATGGCGATCCGATAGACCCGGAAGGACATATCAAAGCAGCCACTGAATTGTGCAGGGTACTGAAGCCGGGTGGAAAACTGTATGTAGGAACTCCAGTTGGCGAAGAATCAGTTTACTTTGATGCACACAGGGTTTTCTTTGTGGAAACGATTTTGAATATGTTCAATACACTTTATTTAAATCAATTTGATTTTATCGCTGATTCAGGCAATAAAATAATTGAAAACCCTGCTTATAGTGTTGCAAATAAAAATAAATATGGTTGTGGGTTGTTTGTGTTTTTAAAGTGATTGTATCGCTGTAAGATTCAACGATTATTCAATGACTTTTTTATCTTTTGATCTTACTTAGAAAAATTTTTTGTTTTGATTGAAATTAAGCAAACTTAAAAAAGTTGAAGCAGTTTTATAAAAAGGTAAATTATTTATTATCATCCAGTCATAAGCGTGAACTGTTTTTTATAGCTTTTTTATTACTGGTTGGAATGATCTTAGAGGCAGGGGGAATAGGAATATTGGTCCCTGCACTTTCCTTTTTATTAGATGCCAACTTAGAAAGTCACCCTGGTATTGCAAAATTTATATATCCTTTATTTGGAAAGATATCTGCTGCCAGATTGATTTTTTATGGCTTGATAGTTATGTTCTTCTTTTTTTTAATTAAGTCTATCTTCCTTGTTTATTCTTCTTATCGTCAAGCAAAATTTGTTAATTCTTTATCACGTGATTTTTCAAAAGAATTATTCAGTGGTTATCTACGTATGCCGTATATATTCCACTTACAAAAAAATTCCTCCGATTTGCATCGAAATATACAGGTTGAAATCTTACACTTTAGTGGAGTCTGTTTATCAGCGTTAACTTTGGCAACTGAATTCACAACAATTTTAGGTATTTGCGTTTTATTTTTATATATCGAGCCACTGGGAGCCATATCCGTTATTCTTTTTTTTAGTTTTTTTACTTTTATTCTTAATAAAATAACTAATGCGAGAATTCGTAACTGGGGTTTTTTGCGCCAAAACTATGATGGTGAATCTAGTAAAATTCTGTTTGAGGGTTTAGGTGGCGTGAAGCAAGTAACACTTTCGCAAATTGAAGAATTTTTCGTATCTAAATTTATGAAAGCAGTAATCGGAAAGGGAAATACTAACACACGAATTACTACTTTAGGTTCGGTGCCTCGATTGTATCTTGAATTACTGGCAGTAGGTGGTGTGAGTATAATTGTGGTAATTATTAATTTTCAGCACAAGCCTATGACTAGTTTAATTCCACTCATAGGAATTTTCATGGCTGCAGCCTTTCGGTTAATCCCTTCAATTAACAAAATTGTAATTTCTTTACAGACAATCAACTATGCTGAACCTATTTTGAATGTTTTATACAATGAGTTTCAGACAATACGCATTGAATCCAATCCAAAAAATAAAAATTTAAATATTAAAAAAGATTTCTTCTTTAGGAAGAGTATAACTTTTGACTCTGTTAATTTTACTTATCCGAATTCAGACAGGAAAATATTGAATAATATTTCTATTGAAATTAAATGTGGTGAATTTGTTGGAATTATTGGTTCTACTGGATCAGGAAAAAGTACAATGATTGATTTGTTGGTTGGTTTATTATTGCCTGATAGTGGAGTGATAAAGATTGATGATATAGATTTAAATGGAATGGTTAGCAGATGGCAACAATTAATAGGTTATGTGCCTCAATCAATCTATTTAACCGATGATTCATTGAGAAATAATATTGCTTTCGGAATTCCTGATCAAAATATAGACGCAGGTAAGATCAGTAAGGCAATCAAAACAGCTCAACTTTCAGATTTCTTAGCAAAATTACCAGATGGGCTAAATACCCAAGTGGGCGAAAGGGGAATACGCTTATCAGGAGGAGAGCGTCAACGAATTGCCATTGCCCGGGCATTATATTTTGATCCGCCTATATTGGTTTTAGACGAGGCAACAAGTTCACTTGATAATGCAACAGAACGAGAATTCATGAATGCTATTAATTCTTTGCATGGGCATAAAACTATAATAGTAATAGCACACCGTTTGACGACTGTGGAAAAATGTGATACTATTTATGAATTACAAAATGGTAATCTAAGAAAACTGTAGTTATATCTATCAATGAGTCTTGTTGTCCTTATTCCTACATTTCAACGACCAAGTACTTTGGAATGGTCGTTACAGTCTGTTATAGCACAAAAGTTTTACAATAAAAATATCACTAAAAAAATTTATGTGCTTAATAATGATACGTTAACTGCTAATGAAGTTGAAAAAGTGGTTAATCGGGTTTTGCAGAATAATTCCAAGCATGAATTTGAGCATATAGAGATTCTTCAGGGTGATCAATCTTTATATGTAATTCAGAACTGGTTTGGAAATTTAAAAAGGATAACAAATGAGGGAGATATTGCGATAATTCATGGTGACGATGATATTATGCTTCCGAATACCTTAATGCATAGGTATGAAGCTGCATTTTTAAGTGATAAATGTGTCTGTATAGGTAATTCGTTATGGTCTTGCCATTTTATCGAATCCCAACCCGGTTTTTTTATAGACCTACTTTCAAATCCATATGAATCCGGTTCTAAATTTACATTCAAGTCTTCACTAGCAGATAATCTAGTTGAAATTCCATTACCTTTTATCAGCGCATATGCTTACAAGATTTCTGATAAATTTTGGTCAATTTTTAGTTTGACTATAAAGTGGTCTGATTTATTACCTTTTGAACCCAAAATAAAGTATCCTTTTATACCATATTATGTCGGATTGACCGCTCATCATGAGCAACAACTTGGAATCACTAGTAACAATATGGTTATCCGCGGGCAACTATTTAAACTCAGAAGATATCTTCCTCCTAAAACAGTTACTGAATATGCAAACGGGGGTATTACTTTATTAGCAGGATTAGTCTTTTTAAATAATGAGTTTTTACAAAAAAACAGTGATTTCAATTTAATTAGATATAGACATCGGAAAACAACTTTGCATTATTTTTTTCAATCTCTTTTTAAGAGAAATGGAATGAGCTTAAGAGACCTTCAACTACTTTATTATATGTCAGGAGCTAAATTTCTACTTAAGGAGTTCACAGCCCCTGTTTTGATAAAAAATATGAGACATCTGTCTGATAATTTATTTTTCACTTTGAATATAGGTAAATGGATCAAAGGTTTTGGAAAAGTAACCAGTCCGGAACTTTTCTGGCAAAATTGGGGTATGAACAACATCTCAAAATAAATTAGTCTGTGAATTAATTATTGAAAATGCAACAAACTTCTAAACTTCTGACAATAGCTATTCCGACTTACAATAGATCACAGAAATTAGTTCGTTTATTAGCAATCATTAGAAAAGAGATTCAATCCTATGAATTGAATGAATATATTGATATTTTAATTAGTGATAATTCGGAAAATAATCTAACCAAGGAAGCTATATCAGATTTTAGCCATAGAGAGATAAATTTAGATTATTATAAGCAACCCCAAAATATCGGGGCCGATAAAAACATCTTTTTTTTATATGAAAAATGTATAACAAATTATATTTGGTTTATAAGTGATGATGATTGTCCATTAGAAGGTTCCCTAAAAAAAATTATATCTGCTTTGGTTGAAAAAAAACCAACAGTTCTTCTTTTCTCATTTATTCAACCTCCAGGCTCAAAAGATCGCCAATTTAATTATTCAGATAAATTGCATATTATAGAGAATCCAATTTCAATGATTGATTCTCTATTGGTTTTTCCTAAGTTAAGTATCTATGTCATGAAAAAAATTTCTTTTTCTGAAGATCAAATAAAATTATTAAGTAATTCTCAAGGTGAGGGATGGCCTTTTTTGTATTTGGGTTTGAACGTTTTAGAGAAATCAACTTTTCCAAAAATCGCAATTTATTCAGAAGCATTGGCTACAGCGGATTCCAGTTACACACACATTTGGGTACCAGAACCATTCATGCACTGGCATAAACTCGCAGGTCATCCATATATTCAAAAAAATAATCCCGGACTTGAAACCAAAATGAAAAAACAAGGATACCTTCAATGTATACTTTTTTCCTGGGCTATACGGAAGGGCGTACTCTCAATAGACGATAACAAGGGCTTAGAACTTTTTATAAAGAGGTTAAAATGGGATTTTAGTGTTTTATTTTTTCATCCAAAAATATTATTACAGTTTATTTTTTTAAAACTTAGAATTATCTAATAAATCTTCGATAATTGTCCGAATGCATAATAATTTAGTCAACTCTTTTTTGTCATTAAATTTGGAAGCACATTCTTTAATAACTGATAACTAATTCTCTTAAAAGATTTTATAATAAGCTTATTTATGAAAGTAGTTATTTTTGCCGGTGGATTAGGAACGCGGCTGATGGAGGAAACCGAGGCACGACCTAAGCCAATGGTTGAAATAGGTGGTAGGCCTATTTTGTGGCACATTATGAAAATTTATGAGAAGTATGGATTTCATGATTTTATCATTTGTTTAGGATATAAGGCATCATTAATTAAAGAATATTTTTATAATTATTACCTACATAATTCAGATGTGACCATTGAACTTACTAATAATAAAATTGAAGTTCACTATGCACCTACTGAATCATTCAAGATTACTTTGATTGATACAGGTTTAAATACAAATACAGCCGGTAGATTACAAAGAGTAAAGCGTTATGTAGCAGATGAAAGATTTATGTTAACATATGGAGATGGCTTAGCAGATGTAGATTTAAATCAACTCATACATTTTCATGAATCACATTCACGTTTGGCAACTTTAACCACTATTCAACTACCAGGGAGATTTGGAAACCTAGATATATCCGACAATGGTATTGTAAATCATTTTGTGGAAAAGCCGATTGGTGACGGGACCTGGATCAATGGAGGGTTTTTTGTTTTGGAGCCGGGTATTTTTAAATACCTAGATGGTGATTGTGACCAAATTCAGTGGGAGAAAGATCCGCTCACCGCTATTGCTGCCGATCAGCAATTGGCGGCATATAAGCATATTGGTTTTTGGAAATGTATGGATGCCTTGCGAGACCGAGTGGAATTAGAGGAAATGTGGAATTCTGGAAATGCAAAATGGAAAGTATGGTAGATTTAGATGATTTCTTAAAGCAGTACTCCGGAAAAAAAGTTTTCTTAACCGGGCATACCGGTTTTAAGGGATCTTGGATGTTACAAATACTTTCAATGTATGGAGCAAATGTAAAGGGTTATTCTTTACCCCCTATCAATGGGAATAATCTTTTTGATTCAATCAATGGGAACCAAATTTGTGAATCAATTATTGCAGATATAAGAGATGGAAAAAAATTAAAAGATGAGATCATTTCGTTTCAACCAGATTTTATTTTTCATTTTGCAGCACAGCCCCTTGTCTTGTATTCATATGAAAATACATTAGAGACATATGAAGTAAATGTTATCGGCACAGTAAATATTTTAGAGTCATTAAAGTGTTTGTCAAATAAATGTACTGCTATACTTGTAACTACCGATAAAGTGTATAAAAATCATGAATGGGATTACCCATATAGAGAAAATGATCAACTGGGAGGTCATGATCCCTATAGTGCCAGTAAAGCTTGTTCTGAATTAGTAATAGATTCATATAGAACCTCTTTTTTTCATCCAAGTAAGTTTGATCAGCATAATAAAGCAATTGCAGCAGTCCGAGCAGGAAATGTAATTGGAGGTGGTGATTGGTCTGAAAATAGATTAATCCCTGATATTATTAAGTCATTGATTACAAATAATAAATTAATAATTCGGAATCCTGGTTCGATTCGTCCATGGCAGCATGTTTTGGAACCAATTATTGGATATTTACGATTAGGTGTTTTTCTTGCTAATGATCCTCTTAAATTTAGTACAGCATTTAATTTTGGACCATCAAGCAATGATGCACTTAATGTTAAGCAAATAGTGGAATTAGCCATAGATGCTTGGGGTTCAGGGACCTATGACTTTTCAAATGCTGAAATTTCAAATCACGAAGCAGGGATACTCAAATTAGATATATCTAAAGCTACTTCTTATCTAGGATGGATTCCTAAACTAGATGCACCTCAGGCATTAAATCTAACCATGGATTGGTATAAACAGTACTATAATAATAAGGAAGGGGTTATTGAGTTTACTAAAAATCAGATCTTTAATTATATTTCTTCTATTAACTAATGTTAAACCGAATTATTAATGAAGACATTGAATTAATCTTGTCAAGATTCATTAATAAAGAAAAATTTCGACAGAAAAATATTTTGATTTCCGGAGCTGCAGGTTTCCTTCCTGCATACCTGGTTGAAACATTCATGTCTTTTGATCCTGCACTTCAAACCAATATCATAGCTTTGGTTCGAAATTTACCAAAAGCACAAAAGCGATTTTCTAATTGGTTAAATGACAAAAGACTTACAATTATTGAGCATGATGTTAGCATTCCATATTCCAGCAAAGAAAAAATTGATTTTGTCATACATGCAGCTAGTCAAGCAAGCCCCAAGTTTTATGGTATTGATCCCGTCGGAACCTTGAATGCCAATGTACTTGGTACTATTAACCTTATGAATCTAGCAGCAGAACATCAGGTTGACTCCTTCCTCTTTTTTAGTTCCGGTGAAGTTTACGGAGAAGTTGATGAACGGCAAATTCCAATAAAAGAGGAAACTTTTGGATATCTTAATCCAGCTAGTATTCGTTCTTGTTATGCTGAAAGCAAACGTATGGGTGAGAATATATGTGTAAGTTACTTTTTTCAGTTTGGAGTAAAGACTAAAATAGTAAGGCCATTTCATACTTACGGCCCCGGAATGGCACTAGATGATGGGCGTGTATTTGCTGATTTTGTTTCAAATGCAGTAAATAAACAAGACATAGTTGTTAAAAGTGACGGAAGTGCTAAACGACCATTCTGTTATTTGGCTGATGCAACTTTAGGATTTCTAACTGTTTTAACCGAAGGCGAAAATGGGGGAGTATATAATATAGGTAATCCAAAAGAAGAGTATAGTATATTGGAATTGGCGAATATCATAGCTGGAATTTATCCAGAGTTTGGCCTTAAAGTTATTAAAGAAAATTATTTTGAAAACAATAATTCTTATTTGAGGAGTCCTATACGAAGGAATTCACCCAACATAGATAAAGCAAAAAATTTAGGTTGGATGCCAGTTATAGATGTTAAAGTTGGATTTCGGAGAACTATTGACAGTTTTTTAGAAGAAAAACTGAATAGGATGTATATACCTTAAAAATTTTAAACGATGAAGTGTTTAATTCTATGTGGAGGTAGGGGGGTCATTGATTCTAGTACAAGAAATAGAATTCCAAAAGCCCTTTTAAAAGTTGGAAATCGCCCACTGGTTTGGCATGTGATGAAATTATTCAGTAGCTATGGTTTTACAGATTTTATACTTGCACTCGGTTTAGGGAGTGAAGATGTGAAGCAATATTTTATGAATAGTTTCGAGTTGCTTCATGATATTGAAATAAATATTGCTGATAACAATGTGACCAGTTTAAATAAAATACCTGAGGAAAATTGGAAAGTGAAATTAATTGATACTGGTAATTCAGCAAGTACTGGAGCCCGGATATCCAGATGTGAGCGTTATTTGCGACATAGCTCTTTTTTTGTGACTTATTCAGACGTACTTTCCGATGTAAATATTGCCGAACTTTTAGAGTACCATCGGGCTGAAGGAAAAACACTTACAGTTACTGGCATACATCCCCCCTCAAAATTTGGTACTTTTTATAATAATGGAAATAGCTTATCGTATGATGCAAAAGCTAAGATAGATATGCACATGTCCCGCATTAACGGTGGTTTTATGGTTGCTAATGAGAGCTTATTTAGTAGATTAACTCCTATAAGTGAATGTAATCTTGAAACAGAAGTTTTCAATAAATTGATAAGCGAGAATCAGATCTCTATTTTTGAGCACAATGGCTTCTGGCAGAATGTTGATACGGAAAGGGACATCGAATATTTACAAAGTTTGTATGATACAAATAAACGCCCATGGTTGGGTATAAACTAATCTATTATGCTTAAGAGAGCTGTTATTATTGTAGGTCCGGCAGTAGAAGATACTGAATATTCTTATCCTCTATATCGCCTTCAGGAAGATGAATTTACTGTTGACACCGCTTCAGATAATGCAAAGGAAATAGTTGCAAAGCATGGGTTACCTATCAAGGCCAATCTAGATATCCGAAAATTACAACCACAGGATTATGATCTCGTAGTAATACCTGGTGGATTGGAAAGTCCAGACCGATTACGGCAAATTCCGGAATTATTAGATTTTTTAAAAGAAATAAATGCTTCTGGGAAAGTAATATCATCAATATGTCATGGCCCGTGGGTCTTAATATCAGCAGGTATCGTTAAGGGAAGAAAAATGACTTGCTATGTGGGTTGCAAAGACGATTTGATTAATGCTGGGGCTAATTATCATCAAGTAAATGTTATTTCTGATGTTAATATAGTTACTGCACCACATTTTAGAGATAATGCTGCATGGATGAAGGAAACACTACGAATATATTATTCACTTAATAAGGTATAATGATCTATAAAATTTATCCTTCAATTAATGATTTTGAAAATCTTTCTCGATTAAAAGTTGAGTCCTCTGATTTTGCCAATGATTTCGATTATAGTAATGTTGTAGTTAATAAGCCCTGGGGATATGAATACCTATGGTTTCAAAATCAATACATCGCTATTTGGTTTTTAAGGATTGCCCCAGGTCAATCTACATCTCTTCACTGTCATGCAAAGAAACGAACTTCTTTGATTGTTCTCGATGGTTCAATTATTTGTACGACGATTGATGATAAATATTGCCTAAATAAATTAGATAGTGTTGTACTTGAAGCTTGTGTATTTCATTCAAGTAAAGCTATCTCTGAAAGTGGTGCTTTCGTGATGGAAATTGAAACACCCCCGATGAAAGGTGATTTAGTCCGTATGCATGATGTATATGGTCGACAAGACATAGGTTATGAAAAAGCTAATGTGTATTCTGAAGAATTCACCTCCTATGAGTATTTTCCCTTTGATCACACAAATAGCTATAGTTGGAAATTTAAAGATATTGAGATAAGTTTAATAATAAATCCTAAACCTCATTTCAGTAGTCCGATTATTCTTGTCCCTATCAAAGAGACGATCCATATACAACACGGTGAAATAATTGAAATTGGGGAAGCTATAGAGGCAGAAAGGTTTAACTTACAATATAGTGAGACAACAAAGTCTGAGTATGAATTTCTTGTTTTTCAAGAAAAGTACTAAATCAAATTTATTTCAATGAAAGCTTCCGACTATATAGCAAATTTTTTTGTTGAAAATGATTTTAAACACATATTTTCTATTTCAGGAGCAGGGAATGTACACCTCCTTAATTCAATCATGCATACACCTGGTCTTGTGTCTGTACATCCTCATCAGGAACAAAGTGGAGTTATAGCTTCTATTGCTTATAAACGCGTTTGTAATAGAATGGGGGTAATGATTACCACATCAGGTGGAGCAGCTACCAATGCAATAACCGGAGTGCTTGATGCTTGGGCAGATTCTATTCCTGTTCTGGTTATATCTGGCCAGGAGAAGACTGAATTCATTCACGCTCATTCTAATCTTAGGATGTGGGGAGTGCAAGGATTTGATATTGTAAAGACAATTAGTAATATAACCAAGTATTCAGTTTTAATCACAGACCCCAAAAGAATAAAATATGAATTGCAAAAAGCCATATATCTTGCTGAGTCTGGAAGGCCCGGTCCTGTATGGATAGATATTCCTACGGATGTTCAGGCAGCACATATTGTTCCTTCGGACCTTGAATCATTTGTTCCGGAAGTAGAATCTATATCTCAACAATCTAATTCAGGCATACAAGAAATTCAGGCGCTATTGAGTTTTGCTAAGCGACCTGTATTTGTTTTTGGTAATGGTATACGACTTAGTAATGGTTTAATTCATTTGCGGCAATTAGTAGATAACTTTAATATTCCTTTTTTACTTTCTTGGAATGGGATAGATATGCTTCCATCCAATCATCGACTAAATTTTGGTCGGGAAGGTACTTACGGTCAAAGATGTGCAAACTTTGTAATACAAAATGCAGACCTGATCATTTGCATCGGAACCCGTTTAGCAATTCCCCAGGTAGGATATGATCTGAAAGATTTTGGAAGAGACGCCAAAAAAATAGTTATTGATGTTGACAAAAGTGAGTTGAATAAATTTTCAAATGATCCATCATTTCTTTTGATTGAAGCAAATGCTAGTGATTTTCTTGAAGAAATGTTACAAAAAATAAATTTTCGCGAATTGATTTATGAAAACTGGTTAAGCATTTGTAATAATTGGCGAATTAAATTTCCATTTGTTGAGCCAAGTGGGAT
>JBJTTC010000017.1:0-42043 GCA_046079965.1 Sediminibacterium sp.
TGCATTGATGTCTTCTTACGAAGACCAGCCCGTTCCACCCCATATCTGCCTGGCGGGTGAGGTCGGTCTCAACGGAGAGATTCGCGCAGTGAACAGAATCGAACAAAGAATTGCCGAAGCAGAAAAACTGGGCTTCAAAGAAATTATTGTATCTGCTTTCAATAAAAAAGGACTTCCTACTGCATATGGTTTTATACGCGTAACAGCCCTAAGCAGTGTGGAAGAAGTATATCGGCACTTGTTTCAATAGCGTATTAATTCCGTAGATAAATACTGGATTGTTTCCTCTCGCTACGCCGAACCTTTGCTGATGACTCAGCAACTGGTTCAACCCCTTCAATCTCTGCTGCACCTTTTCTTCCCCCATTATTGCATGGGTTGCTTCAACGATCTTTCCACCAGGTATCAAGTGATTTGTCCGGTCTGCGAATACCACCTCCCAACAACCGGCTTTGCTCACCTGACCAACAATCCCGTTGAGAAAATATTTTGGGGAAGACTTTCTCTTGTTTCAGCCACCGCAGCTTATTTTTTTTCTTCCAATTCCCTGATTCAAGAACTTATTTTCTCTTTGAAATACAAGCAAAAAAAAGAAACCGGTTTATGGTTGGGAAAAAGATTGGGTCATTCCCTTGCTCATTCAGAACGCTTTCATTCAATTGACTGCATCATACCCCTTCCCCTCCACAAAGAAAAAGAACTGCTTCGGGGTTATAACCAGGCCAACCTGATTGCCTTGGGAATTCAACAGATATTGGGGAAACCGATTTTGCCCGATGCTGTCATTCGTGATAAATTCACCGCATCACAGACCCATCAAAATCGTGACAATCGCTGGTTGAACATGCAAAATATTTTCAGGGTGGTGGAACCGGAAAAACTGAAACACAAACATTGCCTGCTGGTAGATGATGTGATTACCACCGGCGCCACACTGGAAGCCTGCGGAAAAGCATTGCTTGGCATCCCGGGCTGCCGCATCAGCATAGCGGCGGCTGCATTTACCCCGGTAAACGGCTAAACAAAATTCAAACTTTTTAATCAGTCGTTTGTTTACTTATCATAACCAACACTTTATGAAACACATTTTTTTATTGGTAATGATTCCATTTCTAACGGCATTTACTATGACTACCGACTCTTCCATACATCGCTTTAAAGTTAAATCCATTGAAGGTGCTACCATCGATTTTGCCAGTTTTAAGGGTAAGAAAATTCTAGTCGTAAACACTGCATCTGAATGTGGTTATACCCCGCAGTATGAAGACCTGCAAAAATTATATGATCAGTACAAGGGCAAACTGGTTGTAGTCGGATTTCCTGCCAATAATTTTGGAAGCCAGGAACCCGGTTCTGATACTGAAATCAGGGCATTTTGTAAGGCACGTTATGGAGTTACCTTCCCATTGGCCAGTAAAATCAGCGTAAAAGGAACTGACATGGCCCCTATTTACAAATGGCTGACCAGCAAATCTGAAAACGGTGTACTGGATGCAACCATTTCCTGGAATTTCAATAAGTTTCTTTTGGATGAAAACGGGAAATTACTCGCTTACTTCCCCAGCAAAGTAAAGCCCATGAGCGACGAAATTCTCCAATACCTTCGCTAGTTCTTACTCTAAAATAAATCCTGTTGCAGCTGCTGCCATTTTACTGAAACCATTACTTTTACCCTCCGGCACTTAAACGCCGGAGTTTTTTATGCTCTTCAGTGAAGTCATAGGTCATCATGAACTGAAAGCGGTGTTGGCTAACATGGTAAAACAAAATCGCCTGAGCCACGCCCTACTTTTTCTTGGAAAGGAAGGCAGCGGTGCTCTTCCTCTGGCCATGGCATTTGCTCAATATGTGGTATCCATCCCTCCGGCTGCTCCGGCAGTTCCGGACTTATTCGGTAACATTAGCCCACTTTCAGGAGCTGCCACTGGCGGATGGATTTCACCTGAAGAGATTCACAGCTCTCCGGCTTTTCAAAGAGCTGCTCAACTGATGCATCCCGATCTGCATTTCACTTTCCCGGTTATCCCTAAAAAATCCGGTGATAAACCCGTGAGTGACGATTATATTGCTGACTGGAGAAATTTCATTCAAACCTATCCTTACGGTAATGTGTACGATTGGCTTCAAAACATTGGCGCCGATAACAAACAGGGCAATATCACTGCAAGTGAATGTGATAGGATTCACCACCAGATGAACTTAAAAAGTTTTGAAAGTGAAACCAAGGTATTGTTGATATGGATGCCGGAATACCTGAAAAAAGAAGGCAACAAATTGTTGAAGCTTATTGAAGAGCCCCCACCCCACTCCCTGATTATTCTGGTTGCTGAAAACGAAGAAGATATTCTCCCAACCATTATTAGCAGGTGTCAGTTAATCAGGGTACCCCCCCTTGAAACCCGCGACATAGAACTTGCCCTCATTCAAAGGGCCGGAGCAGATCCGGAAAAAGCGGCTCAAATTGCTGGCATTGCTGAAGGCAACTACCGGGAAGCACTGCAACTGATGCAACAGGCGGATAGCGACTGGAACCAGTTGTTAAGGGAATGGTTGAATGCCAGTATCAAACAAGATGCAACCGCCCAACTTGCATTCGCAGATGAAATGAACAAAATGGGCAGGGAAAAACAAAAGCATTTGCTGCGTTATTTTATTCATTTGCTGGAATTAAGCATCCGAACGCGAATATTGGGAGCAGACCTGGTGCCTATGGTGGAGGCGGAAATCGATTTTACAGCCCGCATCAACAAGATCAGTTCAGTGAGTCAGCAGGAGGCAATGGTGACAGAACTAGACAAAGCCATCTATTATATCGAACGGAATGCCAACGCGAAAATGCTTTTTCAGGCATTGAGCATCAAACTATTTTACATCATTCAGCAGAAATCCTTAATTTTGATATAGACGGAATTGCAGGTACTCCCTGTATTTCCCTCAACAAGCGTGGTGATGAGGAGATGGGTATTACCGTTGAAATGATTGGCCCCTGCCCTTGGCAGGTAACAATATACATGATTCCGGATTCGTTGTAGAACCGGAGCATAACAGTTTGGCAGTTGCATTGGCAACCGGTAATGCTGTTTCTTCCCTACCATTCTTTTCCTTTTTAATCGGTTACTCAAATTTGTATCCCTATGGGTTGTGGCGGATGTAGTACAGGTTCTCACCAAAAGCCAAATGGCTGTAAAAGCAATGGTGGTTGCAGCTCCGGCGGTTGTAACCGCCTGAATGTGCATGATTGGCTAAGAAATCTTCCCTTTCATGACCCCAACAGCACTTGTAAAGTCGTTGAAATCAGTTTTCAACAAGGCAGTCGAAAAGACTATTACCGTAATCCTTCTCTTCAACCCTATGTAAAAGGAGAAATGGTTACTGTCGAAGGAGTAGGCGGATTTGATGTTGGGGAAGTCAGCCTGACAGGTGAACTGGTGCGTCTTCAGCTGAAAAAGAAATCGCTTGATGAATTCAATCCGGATATGAAGAAAATCCTCCGGCACAGCAATGAACGCGAACTAGAAAGTTTTTATCAGCAGAAAGCGAGGGAAAGAGAAGTTTTAGCCAGAAGTCGTGCTGCTGCCCGACAATTAAAGGTTGCACTGAAACTGAGTGAGGTAGAAATTCAGGCAGATGGAAAGAAAGCAACCTTTTTTTACACTGCGGATGACCGCGTCGATTTTCGGGAATTGATTAAAATTTATGCCTCGGATTTTAAGTTGAAAGTGGAAATGAGGCAAATCGGCATTCGACAGGAAGCAGCCAAAGTAGGTGGCATTGGAAGCTGTGGAAGGGAACTTTGTTGCAGCACCTGGCTCAGTGATTTTAAAAGTGTAAATACAACAGCCGCGCGCTATCAGAACTTATCTATCAACCAGACAAAACTCAGCGGTCAGTGCGGAAGATTGAAATGCTGCCTGAACTATGAATTAGATACTTATCTGGATGCATTGCAACAATTTCCCGATTATGCAGATACACTGGATACAGAGAACGGCACCGCCCATCTTATTAAAAAAGATATTTTCAAAAACCTGATGTGGTATGTATTGCCCAACAATACCAAACACTATCCACTTACTATTCAACGGGTAAAAGATATCAAGCGATTGAACCGGGAGGGACAAAAAGTAGCAGAATTGGAACCGGTCGAAATCAGTTCCGGTAAAACCCGGGAAGCGGAGCCGGCATTTGTTGATCTGGTTGGTCAAATCAGTTTGCGCACCCTGGAAAAAAATGAGCGACGCAAACGCGACCGCGAAAGACAAAATCAACAGAGCCGATCCGACAACAGATCACATCAGGGTCAAGGACCATCGAGACAGGGAACCCAACCGGGAAAGGGAAAGGGCAACTATCCGCCTAACCGTCCTAGACCGAACAGACCTTCTTCCGGTGGTAACAACAACCAACGTCCCGGTGGAAATTAATTTGATTTTTCTCTACCCCTCATCAAAGCCGATTCATTTCTTCAGCTACAAATTCCATCAATGTTTTGATGTGAGCGGGTGACAGGTCGAACTGCAAACCGGCTGCTTCATACAATGCCGGTAAAGTTTGCGTTCCTCCCAAACTTAGTCCTGTAATGTATTGCTCCACCGCAGCTGCTGCATTCCGTTGATACTGCATCCAGATACCAATGGCCCCCAGTTGAGCAATGCCATATTCAATGTAATAAAAGGGTACTTCGTACAAGTGCAATTGTCGCTGCCAACTGATGGAACGATAGGGTTCCAATCCGGAAAAATCAATGGCCGGACTGGAAAATTCTTTCAAGATCTGGTTCCAACAAGCTGTTCGTTCTGAATTTGTATGACCGGGATGTTCATATACCCAATGCTGAAACTTATCAACCATTGCAATCCATGGGAACAAGGTGATGACACGTTCCAGCTGGTGTTCTCTGGCACGTTTCAATTCTTCTTTATTATCAAAAAATACATCCCAGTGGCTCATGCTGATCAATTCCATTGCCATGCTGGCTACTTCAGCCATCTCCATGGGATATTCCTTAAAGGCCTGCAAGGCGAGATCATGTGTGAGGAAGGAATGAATCGCATGACCACCCTCGTGTAACATAGTGGTAACATCCCCCATTTGTCCGGCTGCATTCATGAATATAAAGGGTGCTCCGGTCTCTGCTAAGGGGCAATTATATCCACCCGGTGCCTTGCCCCTCCTGCTCTCCAAATCAAAATGACCCAGCTCATTCATCTTACGAAGACAATCTGCAAAATAGGGATGTAATTTTTCAAAACATTGTACAGACTTCTCGTACAATTCTTTTCCATTTTTGAAGGGACGAAGTGGTTGAATTCCTGCGGGCTCTGCTTCAAGGTCCCATGGACGCAGGACATCTAACTTTAATTTTTCCTTTTTGCGCTCATAAATCCGATTTACCAGGGGCAATACATGCAACCGAACAGCTTCATGGAATTGGAAGCAATCTTCTTTGGAATAATCAAAGCGTCCCAATTCAACAAACTTATAATCCCTGAAATTTTCAAATCCGGCATTGATCGCTATCTGCTGCCGCATTCCGACCAAACGCGTGTATAGACCATCCAATTCTTCCCGATCCTGGTAACGTCTTTCCTGAATTTTTCTGTAAACAGATTCCCGAAGCGACCGATCATTGCTTTCAAGAAAAGTGGTGGCTTGTTGAAGGGTGTATTCTTGTCCGTTGATCTCCACCGTCATTTTTCCTGCAATAACGCCATATTGTTGTTGCAGTACACTCATTTCTGCCAACAGAGGAACATTGGACTCCCTGAAAAGGGAAATATTTTTTTTGACAGATCGCAAATAGGTAAAAAATTGTTGCTGGTCCAGTTGAGAAATGAAAGGTGATTCTACCAATTTCCTGTTAAGCCGATCTGCATAGGGCTGTATGTGGGGTTGAATCTCCAGACAGAAAAAATTAAACGCTGCTTCCAGCGAAGCATCTTCTGTATTACAGGTCATTTTTATTTGTCTCCAACAGGCATCCTCACTGATAACCGATTCCAGTTCGCTTAGGTTATGCAGCCATTCCTGTAAGGCTGCTGTCGAATCAATTTCACGGTTGGCTAGTTCGGCAAAATAAGGTTCCAGCGCCGGCCAGTCAGTCACCACAAAATCAGCCGGAAAAAAATGACGCTGTAGTTTTTTTATATTGGCATCGAGTAACATACTTTTTCTTTTCACCGCAAAGGTACTTTAGAATGGTCATTTGGCGGGATTTATTGATGTAATGATTGCTGTTAATAAAGGAAAAAAGGGTGAAAAAACCCCTGCCGGCTTCGTAACTTTACGCTTTTCTGATTAAGTAGAAACCGTGGAGAACCTGATACAATTATTGCCTGAACATCTTGCGAACCAAATTGCCGCCGGAGAAGTAATACAGCGACCTGCCAGTGCTGTTAAAGAATTGCTGGAAAATGCCGCTGATGCCGGTGCCAATCACATTCAACTGGTGGTAACAGACGCAGGCAAAGCATTGATTCAAGTGATTGATAATGGTCGTGGAATGAGTGAAACGGATGCCCGCATGGCATTTGAACGCCATGCTACCAGCAAGATTCGTCAGATTGATGATCTTTTCCGCATCAATACGATGGGTTTTCGGGGGGAAGCCCTGGCATCCATTGCTGCCGTTGCCCAGGTTGAATTAAAAACACGCCGATCGGAAGATCAGTTGGGAACACATGTGGAAATAGAGAACAGCAAAGTGATTTTTCAGGAGCCCTGCGCCTGCCCCTGCGGTACTCAAATCAGTATGAAAAATTTATTTTTCAGTGTACCTGCCCGAAGAAATTTTCTTAAGAACAATGCCGTAGAAATGCGGCACATCATAGATGAATTTATCCGTGTAGCACTTGCTTTTCCAAGCATCGCCTTCCGGCTACAAAGCAATGGCCATGAAGTTTTTCATCTGGAGCCCGGAAATACCAGACAACGCATCATTCAGTTGTTGGGAAATACCTATCAATCGAAATTGGTGAGTGTTACTGAGGATACTGATTATATGAACATTCGGGGTTTTGTAGGGAAGCCGGAAACTGCCAGAAAAACAAGAGGAGACCAATATTTTTTTGTTAACAACCGCTTTATAAAAAGTGCTTACCTCAACCATGCAGTCAATACTGCTTTTGAAAATCTTCTACCCAAGGATAGTTTTCCTACTTACATTTTATACATCGAAGTAGATCCATCTCAGGTTGATATCAATGTTCACCCTACCAAACAAGAGATAAAATTTGAAGACGAAAAAATCATTTATGCTTTTGTTCAAGCCGCAGTAAAACATGCCCTGGCACAATTCAGCATAGCCCCTTCATTGGACTTCTCTCTGAATCCTGATATACAGCAACTAGATGCTATCCAACGTCCTTTTTCAGAGGAAGACAAAAAAACGGCAGGGCATTTACCCCTGTTTCAAACTTTTTCAAAAAAGAACCAGGCACATTTCATTGAAAAAACCGGAGAGTCAACTTTAACCCATTGGAAAGATTTGTATCGCCCATCCGACAACCCATCTTCTGTCACCACAACCCTTCCGGAAAGCGATGCTTCACTTTGGAATAAAAATAATACTGCAACCCAAGTTGCACCGGGAATTCAGTTGGTTCCTGAAATCCCGCTGGTTCAGTTGCATCAAACTTATATACTCGCTTCTACCAAAGATGGGTTTCTGGTCGTTCACCAGCAACTGGCCCATGAAAGAATTCTCTATGAGAAATACAGCCAGGCATCACACGGCAAGCAGATACCTACCCAAAAAAGTTTATTCCCGATACCCCTGAATGCAGCTGAAGCAGATGCAGCGTTGTTAACAGAACTTCTGCCAGATCTGGCACAAATCGGTTATCAGATAGAAAAAAATGAATCCGGTGAATTCGTCATTCAGGGAATACCGGCAGACGTATTACCAGGCAATGAAAAAAATGCAATTGAATTATTGCTGGAACAGTTCAAACACTTCAGCAGCGAAATCCAATACAGTAAGCGGGAGAAAATAATTCGCTGCCTCTCCAGACAGCATGCCATCAAGGCCGGTAGAACACTAGCCCCTAAGGAAATGTCGCAATTGCTGGAAGAACTTTTTGTTTGTGGCAGCCCCTCTGTCAGTCCATCGGGCGCTGCTACTTTTCTTAGTTTTTCAGGTGAATACCTGACCCGTATGTTTGGCAAATAAATCTGTTGCTCAGTACCGGTCAATAATTCCTGTCAAAAATATTTCAATTTGTTTTCTTATTTCAGCCGGACTTGTCTGGTGGGCATTTACCAATATTGAAAAGATCAGGGTTCGCCCTTTCTGTGTTTGCAAAAAACCACTCAAGGCAACATGGTTGCTCAAGGTGCCGGTTTTTGCATAAATTTTTCCTGCATAATTTTTATACAGACCCTTGAGCGTTCCTTCATCACCTGTTGGCAAAATATGAGTAATTCGGGTCCATTCATATTGATTTTTCATGCGCTGTAAAATCCAGACAAAATCAAGGGGAGTAAATAAATTATATCTGCTTAATCCACTTCCATCCACCCATTTGGGGCGCTGGGGAAGATCCTTCCACTCATTGTTCAACAAAGTATCTATGATACTTCGGGTATTCATATAGGCGAGTTTTTCATTGCCTGACATGAGTAACAATTGTTCTGCAAAAAAATTATCACTGCGGTGCATCATTATGGAAAGTACTGAATCAGTTGGCTGTGAATAGAGCAAACGCACATCCGGCCATCGCTCTAACTTGAAATTGGAATGTTCTACTTTTTGGTGCAATGTGTCAGCCAGCATTTTTGCCAATTGCGCCGGTCCCGTTACATGAAAAGGTATGTTCGTTGATGAAAAAATTCTTCCCGCAGGTATCAGGAAAAAAGAATCAAGTCCGGCAGCACGGGTAATATTGAATCGTGAACCGAAAGAATTGAGAGTTGGAAAAAATGAGCGGGCATAGCTATCAGGAACAGAAACAAGCGAACCCTTTTGCAATTGAAAATTCACCAGGTTTCCATAGAGAGGCATGAATGATCTCTCAGCCGTGTAGTCACTGGTGTAATCATCCCATGCCCAACCGGCACCCAACCCTTTGTCCTTCCAATTTTGATCGCTCAGCAATACCTTTTGTTGTTTCTTTAACCAATCAAATGCAGGTTGCCGAGGGAAATCGGGATGGAGAAATGTAGGGTCACCATTGGCTTCCACTTCCACAAGTCCATCTCCCTTATCTACCCAACGAAAAGCCACCAAACTATCACCCAATGTTTGCAAGGCTGCCATGCAGGTAAATATTTTGGTGTTGCTGGCAGGAACAAAATATTTTTCTGCCTGGTGATTGTACCAGAATTTTCCAGCTGCTGGATCGAATATAGAAATACCTACATGAGCCGGTTGGAAAGAGGGATGTAGAAGAAGCTGTTCACGGGCAGTCTTCTTGATACGTGCAGACGGACTGCAGGCGAACTGTAAGACAGTCAAAAGCAAGTAACAAAGTAACCTGAGATGAAAGCGCATAAACGGTAATTAAGACGACAAATTACTAAAAAGCCGCTATGCTTGTCAGGAATCCTGTCTTTCTAGTGCGCGCAACCAGGCTTCCGGCACATCATTGTTGCTGGCCGTGAGGTAGTCCTGGTAGCTGCAAGCTACATACTGTCCTTCCCCCACCTGCATCCACCACCTGCCGGTGCGTTTACTTTGAAGAAAGACAGTATTGATTTCTGCAAATACCAAATTGAATACATTGAAATCATGCCAGCTATCCAGTTTGGCTTCCTCCTTCCCGGTTCGAATTCCATCAATCAAGTACCAGATCATTTGAGCAATCTGGCGAGCAGTCATTTGATGAACATCCCATTCGGGAAAATAGCCATAAATTCCTATGCTGCTGCATATATTACTCATACCAGCATATTGCATCAATGTACATGCTTCTTCACCTGAAAAACCATTGGGCGTTAGCCGATTGGAAGGGGCGTGGGCGTGTTGTATGGCACTGATGTCGAAACTAACTAAATCACTCTTCCTTATCATCGGTTCCATCAATTCGATGGATTCTTTGACTTTTCCCAAACGAAAACAATCGAAACGAAGACGATCAATCATCTCCAACATATCCGGATGGGTAAAAAAACTCTGGAATCCAATGTGGGTAAAATGCCTTAAAAAATTCGGAACACCGGTAAACATCTCCACCAAAAAAATTTCCTCTGGTAAAATGCCTTCCATGTTCATATCAATGCGGGCATCAATCACCGTAGCATCAATAATGCGGTCCAAAGCCCCATATGCCTGGTATTGAGCCAGGGTATTATCATGTGACCCTCCCATGATGAGAACTTTTTTTCCGGCCTCTATTAATTCCTTTGTCACCGAACTCAGAGCTGCATAACTGTCTTGGAGACGGGCACCGGTTTTCAGGTTACCAATATCAGCCACCTTTACATTGGTATGCCAGTGAAAAAGTCGGTACAATTGTTTTCGAATCAGATCGGGGGCAGAACTGGCACCGGCTGCTGGAAGTGCACCCCGCATTTCAGAACAACCAATCAAAACGAGATCGGCTGACTGCAGATCGGGAAACTCTGTTTCAAAAGTTGAAATATAATGTCCCAATTGGCGATCAGCAATGGGTTCATCTGCAAAAATGGCCTCCCTGGAAATGGGTTCTAAAAAGTCACTGATAGCTGCAATTGTCATGATGATACGATTGGTTCAATAAAACGAAAAACCACCTTCGATATTGCCTCTACCCGATTCAAAATCATCTGCGAATTTTATCCTTCCTGCTGAGTAAAACGATATCCCACCCCCCTTACTGAATGAAAAAAACGGGGTTGCCTGCTGTCTTCTTCAAAATACTTCCTGAAGTTGAGTATAAAATTATCGATGGTTCGAGTATTGGGATATACCTGGTAACCCCAGACCATTTGCAGAATTTTTTCTCTGGGTACCACCTCATTGTTGTTCTCCATCAACAACCGCAGTAGTAACCATTCTTTCTTAGTGAGTTGTAGTTGCTTACCCCGGAAAGTAGTTACCCGTCGGGAACTGAATTGAAGGGTATTCCCACCAAATACTACCCGGTCGGGTAAGGGATGGACCGGCTTATGTTGTTGATTTTTATCGATGAGCTTTCCTATACGGAGCAATAATTCCTCCAGGTGAAATGGTTTGGCGAGATAATCATCAGCCCCCTTGCGCAAACCTGAAATTCGGTAATCACTGGAATTTCGTGCGCTCAACATCAAAATAGGTACTTCACGGTTGGTAAGTCGGATTGTTTCTGTGACACTGATGCCATCCATCTCAGGCAACATCACATCCATGATGATCAAATCAAAATGGGCCTGTTGAAAATAGTTCAATGCACTCTCTCCATCAGAAGCAATGGTGACCTCATACCCCTCCATGCGGAGATTCAATAGCAGCGCGTCCTGCATGTGCTCTTCATCTTCCACCAGTAATATGTGGTATTGCTCAGCCATTGACCTTTGGAAATGTTACCAGAAAACGACTGCCCCTTTCCGGCTCACTTTCAACTGAAAGGCGGGCATGATGACTTTCGGCAATCTTTTTACAAAGGTACAGACCCAACCCGGTGCCCTTTTTTTGCCGTGTCAACTCACTGCCTGTCCGGTAAAATTTATTGAAGATTTTTTTCTGATCGGCAATTGCTATACCGGGACCCAGGTCGCTTACTACCAGTAGAACACTGTTGGAATTTTCAATCAACTCTATACCGATGGGTGATTGCTGGGGAGAATGGGCTACAGCATTTTCTATCAAATTATTTATTAAAATAGCTACCAACCATTCTTCGGCAAAAATTGTCGCAGCTGAACTGCTTTTTATATCAATGGTATGATTGGGATACCGTGACCTTGCCTCTTCGGTGACACGGCTTATCACTGAAGATAAAGTCAATAAAACTTTATTGGCTTTGTAATCACCACTGTCGAACTGTGCAGCGAGCAAGACATTGTTGCAGAGCTGGTTAAGACGTGCGGTTTCAGCGAGTGAATTCCTTAATAACCTCTCTCTGTCTGTATTTGCCAGTTCTCTTTTTTGTAAGGTTTCGAGATTGAGTCGGGTGACTGCTATTGGCGTCTTTAATTCATGCGTTACAGCCATCATCCAGTTCTGTTGTTGTTCCGACAACCGAAACTGACGGCGCGTAGCCCGGTAAACAACTACTGCGCCCAATAAAATAAAGGCAAGAAAGGTTAGTCCTTCGGCAGTGTACTGAATTGACTTTCTGTTGGCATAGCCGGAAATATTTTTTTGTGATGCTGCTGTTGATGCCGACTGTATGGTTAGCTCCTGTAAGCGAATGGATTCAATTTGCCTGTTTTGTTTTTCCAATGCAAACCACCAGTATGCCAGTGCCAATACCATATAAAGCAAGAGGGTCCAGTACAAAACACTCAATGCTTTACTTCTGAGTGAAAATTTGAGTTGAATACTCATTGAACTGCTTTTTCAACCCGCAGGCCTGCCTGTAAAACTGATTGAAGCGGATCTTCCCGCATGATTTGTCGGAGAACAAATACATAATCACCTTTTTTAAGTTGAACTGGAAGCCGGGTGATTCGAATTCTGTGTTCATATACATCGCCCATCCCCATTCCTAACCACCCCTTCTTGTTATCTCCCAGGGTAAGCATTACAGATTGTTTTTTTACTGGATCTCCCGGTGCCCGGGTATTAACTTCCAGCCAAATGTTGTTATAATGATAGGCATCTTCGTGCCGAATGATGGCATAGATGTGGTAGCGAGCAGTAGTATCAGTAATTCGAAAGGTGAACTGGCAACTGTCGGCAGCATTCCAGGAGTGTGCGGGGAACGACTTGAGTTGTTCAAAAACATCTAATTGGCGGCAGCCAAATCCGGCAAATACAATCAGAAGGAATATCAACCAGTTTTTCAAGCGCTGATTTTTCACAAAGATACAAGATGCCATTTTATTCGCGTGTAGTCATCATTTATCAGAGCACATTGAGGATTTGCTCCTTTGCTTTTTCCAGTTCATCTTTCATGCTTATTACAATCTGCTGTATGCCTACATCATTTGCTTTGGAACCGGTGGTATTGATTTCACGCCCAAATTCCTGTAGAATAAAAGATAGCTTTTTACCTTTCGATGATTCAGGCTCAGCCATAACCGAGCGAAAGTAATCACAGTGGTTACTCAGGCGAACCTGTTCTTCGCTGATATCACTTTTTTCTATGTAATAAATTAGTTCCTGTTCGAGTCGATTGGCATCATAAACGTCTTTTCCCACCTGTTCCTCGAGTAACTTTCGCAATTGATCTTTCATCCGGATGCGTCGGTGGGGCTCTAATCGGGCAATCTCTTTTTGACCTTCCTCAATGAGATCGATTCGCAACAAAAGATCTTTCTCCAAAGCAGTTCCTTCATTTTTCCGATGTAAATTAAGCTGGTTAATTGCCTCCAGTAATACTGCTTTGCAGTCACTCCATTCCTCCTCTGTGAGGGATTCACTGGTTGGAACGATTACATCTGGTAACTTTACCAGGGTAGATAAAATATCTCCTGTATTAATTTTTAATTCCTCCGCCAAACGTGCAATAGGTTCATAATATGATTTGGCAAGATCTGTATTGATGGTTATCGGCCTTACAGAACCATTTGCCTTGATTTGTATCATACATTCAACACTTCCTCTTATTAAGTTTTCTGATAACAGATTTCTTACATCCATCTCGAAGGGTTTTAACAAAGAAGGTATGGTAAGCCTCAAATCAAATTGCTTTCCATTGAGGGAGCGAACCTCTACAAGATAATTTTTGTCCCGGATGGTTTGCTCTGCCCTTCCAAAACCCGTCATAGAATAAAGCATAGTAAAATAATTTGAATGATTCGGCTTGCCGCGAGTTATCTCCTGAAAATGAAATTTGTTGGAAATCCGGGCACCCCGCAATCTTACTGCTACCGGAACCTTTATCTCTGAAACCAAATAGACAGCCTGACAAGGTACTAAAATTAACAATATGCCGTTATTTTTGTCCCAGCCAACAAAAGGTCGGCAACTTTACCTATTATATTCGCTTCATGATTTATACCCCGGCAACCACCCGACAACTTGCGGCAGAAACAGAAAGGCTACTGCCATTGGCACAAGCTGGTTTCAGTTGTACTTCAGCTGATGAAACTGAGTCTCTCAGGGGAGTTCTGCGATTTCATGAATACAGGTATTATGTATTGAATGCTCCATTGTTATCTGATTATGAATACGATGTTTTGTTTCGATGGTTACTAACTACGGAAAAAGAACATCCGGAATGGCAAGTAAACAATTCGCCCAGTCTGAGAGTAGGAAGTAGTTTGCCGGTTCAGTTTCAAACTGTGAATCACTTGGTACCTATGTTGAGTTTGGATAACAGTTATAGTGCTGAAGACCTGATTGATTTTAATCGAAAAGTACTGGAGTTGAGCGGAAGTCCTTCAGTTGAATATTGTGTGGAACCAAAATTTGATGGGGCAAGTATTTCACTTATTTATGAAAATGATCAGCTGATCAGGGCTGCCACCAGGGGAGATGGGGTTGAAGGGGAAGAAATTACTCAAAATATACGGCAAATTAGAACCATTCCTATGCTTGCCTCTTTCTCCTCCTTTGGTATCCGGCAAATTGAGATACGCGGAGAAATCATGATGAGTAAAAAATCTTTCGATGCCTTCAATACATCTCTTCTCTCTGCCGGTTTGTCCCCCATGGCCAATCCACGCAATGCTGCAGCAGGAAGTCTCAGGATGAAAGATGATAGGGAAGTGGGTCGCCGCAATCTGGAAGCCTTTCTCTATCACATCAGCTATATATCTTTCAATGTACCCCGAAATACCGACGAAGAAAAATCCCTTGCAGCAGGCAAAGAATTTCTAGCTACCCACAGCGGATCCCTTTCACTCCTTTGGCAGCTGGGCTTTCGTTCCCCTGAAAACGAAAAAAAACTTTTTACATCCATCCGTGACGTCATCAGTTACTGTTCTGAAGCCGAATTGAAACGCGATGATTTGCCCTATGAAATTGACGGACTGGTAATTAAGGTTAACCAGATTGAACAGCAAGAGAAGTTGGGCATGACTTCTCATCACCCTCGTTGGGCAATCGCCTATAAATTCAAAGCCAGACAGGCAACTACACAATTGATCGGCATAGAATTTCAGGTTGGAAGAACAGGTGCAGTAACCCCTGTGGCAAAACTGGCTCCTGTAGCGCTGGCGGGGGTAACGGTTTCGAGCATCTCCGTTCACAACGAAGAATACATCAGGGAAAAACAATTGATGATCGGAGACCGTGTGTTGATTGAACGTGCCGGAGATGTAATTCCTCAAATCGTTCAAACATTAACAGAACTGAGAAATGGAACGGAACAGACAATTGTCTTTCCTAAAAATTGTCCGGTATGCAATAGTGAGCTTTATAAAGAACCTTCTGAAGCCGTCTGGCGGTGCATAAATATTGAATGTGAAGCACAGGTGATAGAAAAAATCATACACTTTGTGAGCAAGGATGCGATGGACATTAAAAGTCTGGGAGAGGCAAATGTTCGAAAATTCTATGAGTTAGGGCTGCTGAAAGACATACCCGGTATCTATGCGCTGGAATTTCACCGAATCAGCCAGCTGGAGGGTTTCGGAAAAAAAAGTACGGAAAATCTGCGAACTGCAATTGAAGCCTCTAAAAGTCAACCACTGCACAGACTTATCTATGGATTGGGCATTCGATTTGTAGGGGAAACTACTGCGAAAACCCTTGCCAATCACGTGAGTCATTTACTCGAGTACCAGAAAATTGCGCAAGAGGAACTCCTTCAATTGGAAGATGTCGGACAAAAAGTGGCAGCCAGTATTCATGCTTTCTTCAGTAATCCGGCCAATATAACCATGCTGGAAACGCTGGAAAAAATCGGCTTACAGTTGATCAATACTAAAAAAGAAACCATCGCAACCGGCACTCTGACAGGAAAAAGTTTTTTGTTTACAGGCACCCTTACGCGCCTTACCCGCCAAAAAGCCGAGGCACTTGCTGAGGCACAAGGGGCAGTGATTGCAGGCGGTGTTAGTACCAAATTGAATTATCTGGTAGTTGGAGAAGATGCCGGAAGTAAACTAGAGAAAGCCAAAAAAATTGCCAGCATCCACATTATTTCCGAAGACGAATTCCTTCAACTTGTTCAGGCAGACTCAACTAACCTTTAATATAAAATTATGTTGCAATCCGGCACCCTGAAATTTCTGAAAGGTCTTTCACGCAACAACCACAAAGAGTGGCTAGATGCGCATCGAATGGAATATGAATCGGCTAAGACAGACTTTCATCAGTTGGTAGAACAAGTACTTCGATCTTTGGAGAAAAAAGACCCTTCGCTTGCTTCACTGCAACCTAAAGATTGTATTTTCCGTATCAACAGGGATGTACGATTCAGTAAAGACAAATCCCCTTACAAAACCAATATGGGAGCCAGCATCAAAACCGGCGGGAAAAAATCATTGTTGGCAGGCTATTACATTCACATAGAACCGGGTGGTAAAAGTTTTGTAGGTGGGGGATTGTACATGCCCGATCCGGTGATATTGCATCAAGTTAGGCAGGAAATAGATTATAATTGGGAGGAATTCAGCCGACTCCTTCGTGCCCCCGGATTTAAAAAATCATATGGAAATCTTGAAAAATGGGAAGGAATCGTTTTATCCCGTGAACCCAAGGGTTATGAAAAAGATAATCCCGCCATTGAATTCCTTAAAATGAAAAGCTTTGTAGCTACGATGGCACTCACGGATAAACAATTAGTAGAAAACAATCTTTTACGGGAATTGCTCCAGGCATTGAATAACCTGCAACCCTTGCTACAATTCATGAACAGAGCAATTGAACATCCATAGAGTAACATCCATAGAGATACATTGAGCAACTGAAGAGGTATTGCTGAAAATTCCATTTCGTATATATCCAAAAGGCTCACCCGCGTTATGAGTTTAACTGCAATGTAATCTGCAATTAAGATGACAAGAGTGGCCAATTCCGTTTGGTTGTTTCAACCACTCTGCTTATATATGGTACACTTATAACAACCCTGTGTTCATCATGTATTCGGCTATTTGAACAGCATTGGTTGCTGCACCTTTGCGAAGGTTATCACTGACAATCCACATGTTCAACGTATTCTCTTGTGATTCATCTCGACGGATTCTTCCTACGAATACATCATCTTTTTCATGCGCCCACAATGGCATGGGGTAAACTTTGGATTGAACATCATCTTGCACTACCACCCCGGGAGCATTGGAGAGAATTTGCACGACGTCGGAAAGTTCGTACGGTTGTTCAAATTCAATGTTGACACTTTCACTATGACCTCCGATGACGGGAATACGGACAGTTGTGGCGGTAACTTGAATCGAATCATCACGCATGATTTTTTTGGTTTCCTTCACCATTTTCATTTCCTCCTTGGTATAACCATTGTCGAGGAAAACATCTATGTGAGGTATTGCGTTTAAATCAATGGGATAAGCGTAAGCCATCTCACCCTGAATACCTTTGCGTTCGTTGAATAATTGGTCCACCGCTTTTTTTCCAGTACCGGTAACGCTTTGATAGGTACTAACTACAACTCGTTTGATTTTGTAACGTTTGTGCAGCGGATGCAATGCCACCACCATCTGAATGGTCGAGCAGTTGGGGTTAGCAATGATTCGATCATTCGTTGTGAGTACATCTGCATTCACTTCCGGAACTACCAGTTTTTTATCTGGATCCATTCTCCAGGCAGAGGAATTGTCAATTACAACGATACCTACTTCAGCAAAGCGGGGCGCCCATTCTAAAGAGGTACTTCCTCCGGCAGAAAAGATAGCGACGGCAGGTTTAGCAGCAATGGCAGCTTCCATCCCAACAACCGGATAATTTTTTCCTGCAAATTGAATGTTCTTGCCTACCGATTGGGACGAAGCAACAGGGATCAATTCAGAAACAGGAAAATTCCTTTCTTCAAGCACTTGTAACATTTTTGTTCCTACCAGTCCGGTAGCACCTACTACAGCTACTTTCATGAATAATGTTTTTTATTAAAAAAAAGCCCTCCGTTTCCGGAGGGCCTGTTGTTTATCATTCTACATGCAAACAATCAGAACCCTCCCAGGGAGAACTTACCGGTGTGTTTCATGTTTTTTGCCATCTTCATAATTCAAATATATCATTTAATCAGCAATACTTAGTGCTTGTATGTTAGTACAATTTGATATCGAAATTTACCAGCTGAACAAAATCATTGAGGCGTTGAGCGATATCATCCCGGTTGAGTTCGCGCAAGCGTTCCGTTCCGAATTTTTCTACACAAAAAGATGCCATGGCACTTCCCAAAATGATGGCTGTTTTCATGTTGTCGAAAGATATGTCTTTGGTTCTTGCCAGGTGTCCGATGAATCCACCGGCAAATGTATCACCGGCGCCTGTTGGGTCGAATACTTCTTCCAGTGGAAGGGCTGGAGCAAAAAATACCTTGTCTTCGTGGAACAGCAGTGCACCATGCTCACCCTTCTTGATGATTACATAGCGCGGGCCCATTTGCATGATGGTGGCAGCAGCCCTTACGAGGGAATAATCACCACTTAGCTGACGGGCTTCACTATCATTCACCATAATAACATCCACCATGGAAATGGTTTTTCGTAAATCTTCCATAGCAGTTTCCATCCAGAAATTCATGGTATCCATTACAATCAGCTTGGGACGCTGCTTCAATTGCTCTATCACACTGCGTTGCACAGCAGGAACCAGGTTTCCTAACATCAGGAATTCACAATCCTGGTAGCTATCTGGAACAATAGGCTGAAAATTAGCCAATACATTCAATTGGGTGTCGAGTGTATCACGGCTATTCATATCCATGTGGTACCTGCCTCTCCAGAAAAAAGATTTTTCATCTTTTTTTATCTGAACACCTGAAAGATCTACTTGTCTGTCGGTCAACGCCTTCATTTCTTCCGAAGGGAAGTCACCCCCGACAACAGAAATCTGCTTGACGGGTGTAAAGTTGGAAGCACACCAGGCAATGTAAGTGGCAGCGCCTCCGATTATTTTATCACTTTTTCCAAAGGGGGTCTCAATGGCATCGAATGCCATGGATCCAACAACAACTAATGACATATAGAATAAATGGTTATGGCGGCGAAATTAAAGCATTCCCAGGCACTTGACTGTGTAAAATCTTTCTTTTTTACGATTAAAAACTAACCAATCAGCCAAAAGATTAGCACTGCAAGTGTTTTTTAAAAATAAACAAATCAAAAATATCCCTAACGTATGTTAGTTTGTTATCTTTGTAGCATGGCCAGAATAAAGACAGACAGTCATACTTCGCGCAGGGAAGTGATCATTGCCAAGGCGGCATTGTTGTTTCGTGAAAAGGGTTTCAAGGCTGCCAGCATGAGAGATTTGGCTGAGTCGGTGGGTGTGGAAGCAGCGAGTCTGTACAACCACATTAAATCAAAGACTGAGTTGTTACATGAATTGTGTTTTGGTGTTGCCAATCGATTCATGCAAAAAATTGAAGAGGTAGAGCAGGAAAAAACTCCTGCTGCAGAGAAGATTGAAAAAATATTGCGCTTCCACATACACGAGATGATTCATCATTATGAGGAAGTATATGTTAGTGACAGGGAATGGAAGCATTTGCTGGACCCCTACCTGTCGAATTTTCAGAACCAGAGAAGAATTTATCGCAAACGGCTGGCAGCAATCATTGAAGCCGGAATTCGGGCAGGTGAAATAGAGCCGATTGATGCTCCAACTGCTGTATTAATTTTATTGCATGCGGTGAGCGGAATTGAAAGCTGGCACCGTTCTCAACATAAAATTTCTGCTGAAGAGTTGGAAAACAACATGATCACCATTCTGGTTGGTGGTCTTCGTCCAAGGAAATAATCCTGCAAAAAAATACCTGTCCGTGCAACCGAACAGGTAAATTATGTTAGTTGTATTCTATAGTATTATGCGCTGCAGGTGATACAACCATCCTGCATGCTGCATGTTCCTCCGTTGAGACCACTGTTCTCTACATCTGCACCATTGCCTTCAACTACCGACAAAGAGTGTTTATTGATCAGGGGTTCAACTGTTTTTCCACCTTGTTTTTCTACGGTGAACTGAACTGCCTGTGAGGCTGCTTTGGAGCGCAGATAATACATACCAGTCTTCAACCCTTTGCGCCAGCCATAGAAATGCATGGAAGTGAGTTTACTGGTTGTGGGGGCATCAACAAACAGGTTGAGGGATTGGGACTGACAGATGAAGGCACCCCGGTCTGCTGCCATGTCAATGAGTGTTCTTTGTTTGATTTCCCAAACTGTCTTATAAACGTCTTTGATATGGTCGGGTATGTCTTCTATTTTTTGGATAGAGCCATTGTTGGCGATGATGCGGTTTTTCATTTCATCGTTCCAGAGATCAAGTTCGATGAGGTCATTGAGAAGATGCTTGTTCACTACTACGAATTCTCCGCTAAGAACCCGACGAACATAGATATTCGAGGTGTAGGGCTCGAAACATTCATTGTTGCCCAGAATTTGTGAGGTAGAAGCTGTAGGCATTGGTGCTACAAGTAGGGAGTTGCGAACACCATGCTTCAATACTTCAGCTTTGAGGCTGTACCAATCCCAACGGAGGCTGGGTTCAACGCCCCAAAGATCAAATTGAAATTGTGCTTTCGACACTGGCGATCCTGCATAGGTTTCATAGGGACCTTCTATTTTGGCAAGGTCTTTACTTGCCGTCATGGCAGCAAAATAGATGGTCTCGAATATTTCGCGGTTAAGGGTTTTTGCTTCTTCGCTTTCAAATGGCAGGCACAATTGAATGAATACATCTGCCAACCCTTGAACACCCAGACCGATGGGTCGGTGGCGCAGGTTGGAATTTCTGGCTTCTTCAACCGGATAATAATTATAGTCGATTATTTTGTTCAGGTTCTTGGTAGCCTGATAAGTAACTTCATACAGTTTGTCATGGTCGAACTGTCCATCGATTACAAAGCGGGGCAGGGCGAGGGAAGCCAGGTTACATACAGCTATTTCATCGGGAGAAGTATATTCAATGATTTCGGTGCAAAGATTAGAACTCTTTATTGTACCCAGGTTCTGTTGGTTGCTCTTGCTATTGGCAGCGTCTTTGTAAAGCAGGTAGGGTGTACCTGTCTCAATCTGAGCCTCCAATATGGCAAACCACAATTCCTGTGCTTTGATGGTTTTGCGTGCGCGCCCCTCGCTCTCATATTGTTCATAGAGTTGTTCAAAATTATCTCCCCAGCTTTCGTGTAATCCGGGAGCTTCATTGGGACAGAACAGGCTCCAATCACCATCCTGTTCAACACGCTTCATGAACAAATCGGGAATCCAAAGGGCATAGAACAAATCGCGGGCACGCATTTCCTCCTTACCATGGTTTTTGCGCAGGTCTAAAAATTCGAAGACATCTGCATGCCAGGGTTCGAGGTAAACGGCGAAAGCACCTTTGCGTTTTCCTCCACCTTGATCTACATAACGGGCTGTATCATTGAAAACTTTCAGCATTGGGATGATGCCATTGCTGGTTCCGTTGGTTCCACCTATGTAGCTTCCGGTTGCACGGATACCATGGATGGCCAGACCGATTCCTCCCGCACTCTGTGAAATTTTTGCCGTCTGCTTCAGGGTATCATAAATACCATCGATGCTGTCTTCCTTCATGGTGAGGAGGAAACAGCTACTCATCTGTGGTTTGGGTGTTCCAGCATTAAAGAGAGTGGGTGTAGCATGGGTGAACCAGCGCTCACTCATCAGGTGATACGTTTTGATAGCACTCTCCATGTCATTTTTATGAATACCAATGGAAACACGCATGTACATGTGTTGCGGACGCTCAACAATCTTTCCATTCAGTTTTAGCAGATAGGACTTTTCCAGTGTTTTAAATCCGAAATAATCGAATCCGTAGTCACGATCGTAGATGATGGTACTATCGAGCAGTTCTGCATTCTCATCAATGATCTGCATCACATCGTCGGCAATCAATGGCAATACCTTTCCGGTTTTGGCATCCGTACAGTTGTACAGCAGCCGCATGGTTTCGGAAAAACTCTTGGTGGTATTTTTATGTAGGTTGCTAACAGCGATGCGGCTTGCCAGCAAAGCATAATCAGGGTGCTTCACGGTGAGGGCAGCTGCTGTTTCTGCAGCCAGGTTATCGAGATCTGTAGTAGGTACCCCATCATACAACCCCTCAATCACCTTTTTGGCTACATCTACTGCGCTAACAAACCTTCTGTCCAAACCGTAACACAATTTTTCGATGCGCGCAGTGATTTTGTCAAATTTTACACTCTCTCTTCTGTTGTTTCTTTTAATTACCTGCATAGAACGACGTTATATGGGATGATGGGATAATTGTATCTGCTTATTTTAAAAATCTTCCTCCAGTGAAAATGTTTGGGCTTCCCGGTTGCCGGCCATTACGCCTGCTTTCTGGTAATCACCTACACGTTTTTCAAAGAAGTTCGTTTTTCCTTCCAGTGAAATCATTTCCATGAAATCGAAGGGATTGGTGGCATTGTAAATCTTCGGGTAACCCAACTCTGACAGCCACCTGTCTGCAACGAATTCAATGTACTGCTGCATCAGCTTGGCGTTCATTCCTATCAGGGCTACCGGGAGGGCGTCGGTGATGAACTCTTTTTCAATGGCGACCGCATCGCTGATGATATTATAAACTGCTTCCTGGCTCAATTTATTGTTCAGCATGCCATATAAAAGGCAGGCAAATTCGCAATGCAGACCTTCATCCCTGCTGATCAGTTCATTGCTGAACGTAAGTCCGGGCATCAACCCTCTTTTCTTGAGCCAGAAAATTGAGCAGAAACTACCACTAAAGAAGATTCCCTCCACTGCCGCAAAAGCCACCAGGCGCTCAGCGAAACTTCCATTGGAAATCCAACGGAGGGCCCACTCGGCCTTCTTTTTTACTGCGGGGATGGTCTCGATGGCATGGAATAGCCGGTTCTTTTCAGCGGGGTCTTTGATATAGGTATCAATCAGCAGGGCGTAGGTCTCTGAATGAATATTTTCCATCATGATCTGGAACCCATAAAAACAGCGAGCTTCCGGAAGCTGAACCTCACTCATGAAATTGACAGCAAGGTTCTCATTCACAATGCCATCACTCGCAGCAAAAAATGCCAGCACACTGGAAATGAAATGGCGCTCTCCATCATTCATTGTGTTCCAGTCCTTCATATCACTTCCCAAATCAATCTCTTCAGCCGTCCAAAAACTGGCTTCATGTTTTTTATAGGCTTCCCAGATTCTGGGATAATTGATCGGTAAAATAACAAAGCGATCTTTGTTCTCTCTTAACAACAATTCTGTTTCATTCGACATAACCACGTTCGTTTAAAGGGTCAAAAAAATCCGGATGGTGAAAATGATGATTGTTGCTGCCAACAACCCATTCATTAGCTATCCGAATCGCGTAATTAAGGTGTGATTTCCGGCAGTTTTTCAGGCTGTGGGGGACTGTGAAAAGGGCTGCGTTTTTGTTTCTCCAATAATTACCCTACAACGTTACAATTCAATATGAATTTTTTGTGAACGATTTATTCACCCCGTGTTGAAAAGAAATGCAAACCCTTATCAGGACTGCATTTGGGGGTGAAAAAATATTTTTTGGGCTAGTTCAGGCTTCGGATGCCCTCTCCTGACAACAAGAGGGGTCTGAGCAGATTTTGCCAGATGGCGTAGCCCCCGGAATTCATGTGCAAGCGGTCATTGATGTACAGTTCCGGGCGCGTATTGCCCTTGCTATCAAGCATCGCCGTATGTACATCCAAAAAACAGGCGTTTTTTTTGTTGCGCAGGAAAGCACTAATGCGTCTGTTTGCCTCCACAAACTGTGGCTCAAGTTGCCAGCGTGATGGACTCGGCTTGATGGATATATAGACTAAAGGCATCTCCGGCCATTGACTGCGGATCATTTTGAAAAGTTTTCTAAATCGCTGCAGTACCACTTTGGGTCCGACAGGCGGTGTTGCTGCCAAATCATTCTCCCCACAATAAATGATTATCTGCCTGGGTGTGTAAGCAAAAATCACCTGCGGAGCAAAATGGATCAAATCAGTCAGTGAAGATCCACCGAATCCACGATTGAGAATGGGGAAAGCCGGGAACACCTGCTGCACATCCTTCCAAAAAGTGAAAGAAGAACTTCCTATTAATAAAATTGGATTCACAGGCGGCGCATCACGTTGGTCTTGCAATACAAACGCATCAATGTCTTTCTGAAACGGGTGGGGTAAATTCTGGGCAAAAACCCAATGAAACATCAGGCACAACGAGAAAACGAGCAGAGATTTTTTCATCACCTAAATTAATGATTTATAGCCTTCCTTATTTCTAACTGCTGTCAGGCGCAGATATTATTTATCTTTCCATCCTAAAAAAATAATATGTCATCACCAGCAACCTCCTCCGTTCATGATCTCGCTTTACATGACTCTTTCAGCACCTGGATGGGAGTTAAAATTCTAGCAATATCGCCCAACTATTCCCGCGTCTCCATAGAAGTGAGAAAAGAGATGATGAATGGTTTCGGCATCCTTCACGGTGGCATTACATTCTCGTTGGCAGATACTGCGTTTGGATATGCCTCCAATTGGGAAGGGAAAATCAATGTGGCACTTGATGCATCCATTACATTTACTCATCCCGTTAAAGAGGGAGATCTGCTGATTGCCGAGGCCCGTTGTCTGAACAATACTCGTAAGACTGGTCTCTACCGGGTAGATGTCACCAACAACGAGCAGCAGCTCGTTGCAGCTTTTCAGGCAACCTGTTTTAAAACGGACAAGCCACATCCCGGCAAGCAATGATCTTTCAGCACCTCACCCAATTTCACTTTACATACCTTTACATAGATTTAGACTCACTTGTCAGATAAGAATAATTTTATTGATTACATCCGGATTTTCGCCCGGAGTGGACACGGCGGTGCCGGAGCCAGGCATTTCATGCGGAACAAACTAACTGCCCGGGGTGGTCCGGATGGCGGCGATGGCGGCCGGGGTGGTCATATCATTCTCAGAGGCAACGCACAACTATGGACCCTTCTGCACCTAAGGTATTTTAAAAATGTGTTGGCGGAAAACGGTGAGAATGGTAGTAAAAACAACTGTACCGGAAAAGACGGACAAGACATCATCATCGAAGTACCGTTGGGTACCATTGCACGGGATGAATTGAGTGGCATACAAGAAGCCGAGATACTGGAGGATGGTCAGGAAATCATTTGGCTCAAAGGTGGAAGAGGTGGTTTAGGCAATAGCCATTTTGCTACCCCTACCAACCAGGCACCGGAACATGCTCAACCGGGAGAGGCGGGTGCGGAGGGCTGGAAAATCATCGAATTAAAAATGCTGGCAGACGTAGGACTGGTCGGATTTCCCAATGCGGGGAAGTCCACCTTACTGAGTGTAGTCAGTGCTGCCAAGCCAAAAATTGCCAACTATCCATTTACCACTCTTGTTCCTCAACTCGGCATGGTGGAATACCGCGACCGCCAATCTTTTTGCATGGCTGATTTGCCCGGTATCATAGAGGGTGCGGCGGAAGGAAAAGGGTTGGGGCATCGGTTTTTGCGCCACATCGAAAGGAATGCCGTTTTGCTTTTTCTCATACCTGCTGACAGTACCGATCATGCCGGAGAATTCAAAACACTTCTTTCCGAATTAAAACAATACAATCCTGAAATGTTACTGAAAGACATGATCATCGCCATAAGTAAGAGCGACTTGCTGGATGAAGAACTGCAATTGGCCATCGAAAAAGAATTGCCTTCCGATGTGCCGCATATCTTTATCTCGTCTGCTACCGGTGCCGGCATTGTTGCATTGAAGGACCTGCTATGGAATAAACTAACCCGCGATGATCCCGCAATCGCCCAACAAAATCGAGGGTAAATACCCTATACTTGAAGATTGACCTGTTATATCTTGCGATATGGTTCATGCTTTGAATCGAGTTTGGATACATGCTGTCTGGTCAACGAAATTTAGATTACCCCTGATACACAGGAACACGGAGGAAAGAATTTTTGAGCACATCAGGGAACAGCTACAGGAAATGGGTTGTCAGGTTTCAATCATAAACGGCATGCCCAATCACATACATTGTCTGTTTCGTCTAAGCAGAGAAAAAACAATTGCCGAAGTAATGAAACAGATATAAGGGAGTAGTTCTCATTTTATCAATCAGCAAAAAATCATTGAGAAAAAGTTTGCCTGGCAGGCGGGGTACGGCGTCTTCTCGGTTTCTGAATCGGCGTTGAAGATTGTCTATGCGTACATAAAAAATCAAAAAAAACGGGCCACCCCGGGATTTCAATCCCGGGACGTCTAACCCGGGACGTCTAACCCGGGATTAAAATCCCGGGCTAGACGGCTTCGCTCTGCATCTGGCGGGCGGTCTTCTTCCTCTCCTCTTCATTGAGCACCACCTTGCGCATACGAATTATACGGGGAGTTACTTCAATGCATTCATCCTGCTGTATGTATTCCATGCACTCTTCGAGAGAAAACTGCAATTTCGGTGTAATTCTCACAGCATCATCACTACCGCTGGCGCGGTGGTTGGTGAGCTTTTTCATTTCTACGGCATTCACATTCAAATCTCCGGGCTTGATATGTTCTGCGATGATTTGTCCGATATAAACTTCTTCGCCTGGATCAACAAAGAAACTGCCGCGATCTTGTAATTTATCTATGGAATAACCTGTTGTGGTTCCCTGAAATTTCGCAATCAATACTCCATTGTTTCTTCCGGGGATAGGCCCTTTCCATGGCTTATAACCAATCAACCGCTGAGCCATCACAGCCTCTCCTGCAGTACTGGTAAGCATTTGAGATCGAAGACCGATCAGACCGCGAGAAGGAATTTCAAATTCAAGGTGTTGCATCTCACCTTTCGTCTCCATCACTTGCATCTCCCCCTTGCGCTGTGTAACCAGATCGATTACTTTTCCGCTGAATTCTTGTGGCACATCCACCACCAGATTTTCAAATGGCTCGTGTTTTTTTCCATCAATGTATTTTACCAAAACCTGTGGATTTCCAACCGTCAATTCATATCCCTCCCGACGCATGGTTTCGATCAGGATTCCAAGGTGAAGAATTCCGCGACCAAAAATATTGAAACTATCTGCACTGTCGGTATCCTCTACACGGAGGGCCAGGTTCTTTTCTGTTTCCTTCATGAGACGGTCGCGCAAGTGACGGGAAGTAACAAACTTTCCATCTTTCCCAAAGAAAGGTGAGTTGTTGATGCTAAAAGTCATACTCATGGTCGGCTCATCTACACTGATAACGGGCAATGCTTCCGGCATGTCAACATCAGCAATGGTATCTCCGATGTTGAAATTTTCAAGTCCCACAACCGCACAAAGATCACCGGCCACTACTTCGTTTACCTTTCTCTTTCCCATCCCTTCAAAAACATACAACTCTTTTACTTTGGATTTCTTGAAACTGCCATCGGGTTGAACCAATGCAATGTTTTGTGCCTCACGAATAGATCCACGGGTTACTTTGCCGATGGCTATCCTTCCCAGAAATGAAGAAAAATCAAGAGATGTGATTTGAAGTTGTAAAGGGCCTTCTTTCACTTCAGGTGCAGGCACATGCTGGATGATACCATCCATCAAAGAGAGTATATTATCGGTAGGAGTGAGTGAATCATTGAACCAGCCATGCTTCCCGCTTCCGTAATAAGTTGGAAAGTTGAGTTGTTCTTCGGTTGCATCCAGATTAAAAAACAATTCAAAAACAGCATCATGCACTTCATCGGGCCGGCAATTGGGTTTGTCAACTTTATTGATCACCACCAGCGGGTGCAGGTTGAGTTGCAGTGCTTTTTGAAGTACAAAACGAGTTTGAGGCATGGGACCCTCGAATGCATCTACCAGCAGAATCACCCCATCCGCCATCTTTAAAACCCGCTCTACCTCTCCGCCAAAATCACTGTGGCCGGGAGTATCGATGACGTTGATCTTATATCCATTGTAGGTAACTGCGGCATTCTTACTGAAAATGGTAATGCCGCGCTCGCGTTCGAGATCATTCGAATCCATGATTAATTCACCCGTCTCCTGGTTATCGCGGAACACCTTGGTCGTTTGCAATATCCTGTCCACCAGGGTTGTTTTACCGTGGTCTACGTGCGCAATTATGGCTATGTTCCTGATTTCCATGCTTATTTTTTGAAGGCGCAAAGGTACGACTTTCCTGATGGGGGACAATAAAATAGATATAACAATGTGATTATCAGTAGGTTAATTTCTGGAATGGCTTGATAATCAAGGCGGATAATATCACACGCGCAAGTAAATCTTTTTCCTGTCCATCCAATAACCTAGTCCCCAACAAATACCCATAAAACCCAGCGCAAAAGCAAGGGAGCCATAATATGGCCCTAGGAAACTAAAACAATTGATGTATATCCACTCATAAAGTGATGTGCCCGATTTTAAAGTAATTATGCTGAGGGTAGTAGCGAAAAGGTCACTGAAAAGATAAATGGCGAGGGGATTCTTTCCAGCCACTTCGAAAAACCAATTGCCAGTCCGCTCCTGGCGGATATCAATCCGGTAAACCAATGCCGCCAGCAAAATAAGGTCTAGACCGGTCGTCAAAGTAACAAACGGACCCGTCCATAACTTTTTATTAATGGGTATCCAGCTATACCAGCAATAGGTAATGAAGAGCAGCAGAACTCCCATGAACAATAGATGTGTCAGTGCCTGGTAGTTCCTTCCCTGTTTTTGGAGATATGCCCCTGCATAATAACCGATTACAACATTAACGATTGAAGGCAGTGTACTCAACCACCCTTCGGGATCGAAGGCGACTCCTTCGCCATGATACATATGAGACTCGCCCATCAACCATTTATCAAAATAATATCCGGCATTCCCGGTCATGCTAAGAGGATTACTGAAATCACCAAACCAATAAAGAGCGGCCCAGTAAAAAAGCAAGAAAAAAACACTAACAAAAAAAACAGATCGTGTGTTGAGAAAATAAATCATCAATGCTGCCGACCAGTAACAAAGGGCAATGCGTTGCAAAACGCCAAGGATACGGGTTTGGTCAAAGGGAGATATGGCAAGGTGGCCATTTTCATAGGTCATGAAAGGAAACCAGTACATTAAAAATCCAAGTAAAAAAATAAGAGCTGCCCTTTTAGTTACCAGTTTAACTACTTGCTGATTCGTTTTGCTTTCCCAACCCGGCATTACAAAACTAAGGGCATTGCCAACAGCAAACAGAAACGATGGGAAGACCAGATCGGTGGGAGTGAATCCATGCCACTCGGCATGCAGCAACCATGAAAAAGTAGATTTTTCATCTCCGGGGTGGTTGACGATAATCATGAAACAAATGGTCAACCCTCTGAAAACATCTAAGGCAAGGAATCTTTGTCTGGGCGGCATAAAAAATATTTTACTCCCGAATTTAATTCAATTTATCCGAGACTACCGAAAGAGATAAAAAATAAAATGGTTAGATTTATAAAAAAAACATGCGCCGCTTTTTACCCTTGCTGCTATTACCGGCAGGCATTTTAATTCTTTATTTTTTTGGACCTCATCCCTCCCATCCAGTTTATACCAATGATCTGCCAGTGCTGAGCGATTCGGCAAAACAATTAGAACAATATGTGGCAGTGCAGGAACAGAAACACCGCATCAAACCTGATAATGAAGCACGCATTGTTTGGTTCAATGATTCATTGAAAAATATAACTGAATACGCCATCGTTTACCTGCATGGGTTCAGTGCCAGTCAGGAGGAAGGGGATCCTGTTCACCGGCATCTGGCTCAAAAGTTTGGTTGTAACCTTTATCTGGCGAGGTTGGCGGAACATGGCATAGACACTTCCGATGCTTTGTTGAATTATTCTGCAGAAGGCCTATGGCAAACTGCCAAGGAAGCTTATGCTATTGGAAAAAAACTTGGCAAGAAAGTAATTCTGATGGGCACTTCTACTGGCGGAACGGTAGCTCTTCAACTGGCAGCTGCGTTTTCGGATATTGCAGGTCTTGTTTTGTACTCCCCCAATATTGCCATCAATGATCCCAATGCCTGGTTGTTGAATAATCCATGGGGGCTTCAAATTGCCCGACTAGTAAAAGGATCTAAATTCAATACTGCTGGTCATAAAGACGCTGCTTATAAGCAATACTGGAATTATACTTATCGGCTGGAGGCAACAGTTCAGTTGGAAGAATTATTGGAGACAACCATGCTGCCGGGCACGTTTAATGCCATCCATCAACCTGTATTGGCGCTTTATTTTTACAAGGATGAAAAACACCAGGATCCTGTTGTGAAAGTAAGTGCCATTCTGCAAATGATGCAACAATTGGGAACACCAGACAGTTTGAAGAGATCGGTCGCCATGCCTGAGACCGGTAATCATGTTTTGGCTTCACCCATCTTATCAAAAGATGTAGAAGGAGTGGAAAAAGAAACCAGGTTATTTTTTCAAAATGTAATGAGGCTTCCTTTGATAAGCGGACAATGAGGCACATGAGCGGAATGGGGGCTTTCCACAATCTTTTCTATCTTCGCTAAAACGATTGCTCATGCCCCAAGCACGAATTGCCGGTATTGGAATGTACGTTCCTGAGCAGGTGGTTACCAACCAGGATCTCACACAATATATGGATACCTCGGATGAGTGGATACAGGAACGAACAGGTATCCGTGAACGCAGATATGCTCACCGAACCAAAGAAACCACCACTACCATGGGGGTTTTGGCTGCCCAACAGGCAATGGAAAGGGCAGGTACAACCGCCCAAGATATTGACTTTATTATTTTTGCTACCCTCTCCCCCGATTACTATTTTCCCGGTTGTGGTGTATTGTTACAGCGGGCCATGAATATGCGGGAAATCGGGGCCCTGGATGTTAGAAACCAATGCAGCGGATTTCTGTATGCCCTGAGTGTGGGTGAGCAGTTCATCCGCAGTGGCATGTATAAAAATATCTTGATTGTAGGGAGTGAAAAACATTCCTTTGGGCTAGACTACACAACCCGCGGTAGAAATATATCCGTAATCTTTGGAGATGGTGCAGGTGCTGTTGTTTTACAACCCTCAACGGAGGAAGGTGCCGGAATATTAAGTACTCACCTCCATAGTGATGGTGCAGCTGCAGAATTGCTGGCCATGTATAATCCGGGTACCCATGCCAACCATTGGGCAGAACATAATTATGCGAGCTTTGATGAAGCTGAAATTGGTAACATGTTCATGAGCCACCGAATGATTGATGAAGCACAGAATTTTCCGTTTATGGACGGACAGTCGGTATTCAAAAAAGCGGTGGTAAAGTTTCCGGAAGTAATCATGGAAGCATTGAATAAGAACGGTCTAGTACCGGGAGATATCGGTTTACTCATCCCCCACCAGGCCAATCTGCGCATTTGTCAGTTTGTTCAACAAAAGTTAGGACTAAGGGATGACCAGGTGTACAACAACATACAAAAATATGGCAACACCACAGCTGCCTCTATACCCATCGCACTTTGTGAAGCTTGGGAAAAGGGAATGATTGAGAAAGGAAATCTGGTTTGCCTGGCTGCTTTCGGCAGTGGTTTCACCTGGGGCAGTGCCCTGATTCGCTGGTAATTATATTGGTATTTATCATTGACATTTTGTAAGGATGAAAGAAAGGAAGCTGATCTATCTCATCAATCCGATTTCCGGCACCAAAAAAAAGGATACGCTGAAAAAAATGATTGATCGGGAAACCTCATCCCATGGTTTGGAATATGAGATTTTAGCTACGCATCCCACCGGAAATTATGAGGATGTGATTGACTTGATTACCCGTCATAACTTCACGGATGTTATTGCGGTGGGTGGAGATGGCACGGTTAATCAGGTAGTAAAAGCCATGCGTCATTTATCGGTTCGCTTTGGTATCATACCGGTAGGCTCCGGCAATGGATTGGCTCTAGCTGCACATATTCCCCTGAAGCCGCAGGCAGCGCTCTCACTCATTTTTGAGGGAAGTTCATCCCATGTCGATGCATTTCTTATCAATCAGAAGTTTTCATGTTTGTTAAGTGGTCTTGGATTGGATGCTAGGGTGGCTGAAGAATTTGCCAAAGCCAACAGCCGGGGACTTGTTTCTTATACACAACAAAGTTTACTTCAGTATTTTAAGGCGCAGCCATACCTTTTCGAAATCATACTCGATCAGTTTTCTTTTTTCACTGATGCCTTCTTCATCAGCATTGCCAATAGCAACCAGTTTGGAAACCAGGTAACCATTGCTCCGCAGGCCAGTTTAAATGATGGGTTACTCGATGTTGTTATCGTACAAAAAATGCACAATGCAAAACTTCCATTTGCCATCCTGAAACAAATCAGGGGCAACAACCGCTTACAGGAATTGGTGGAAAGCTTCACCAATAAAAACATTCTTTATTTCCAAACTCCCTCACTCGTTATCAAAAATCCTAAGCTGGCCCCCTTACACATTGATGGTGAGCCCGCAACGACTGCAGAAATTTTTCAGATACAAATTTTACCGGCTTGCTTTGATTTGATTCAGCCTGCAAAAAATTGATAGTAATCTATTGTTCCCGGAGTAAGGAAATGAGTTGATCAAACTGAGCCTGATTAGATTGATTCAATACTGCTGTAGCCAGGTCTCTTTTCTCGGCAGGCGTTAGGTGAAAACTAAGACTGGCAGCTGACTCTTTCCTGGAGGGTTGGTATTGAAAAACAAAGCGCCTAAGGTTTGCACCATACGCATCCGCCAAGAAATTCAGAGAAGATTGTTGAGCGAAATCCTGCATGCGGTACCAGTTTTTATTCAGCACCAAGAGGGGATCCAACAGCATATTACCCAAATTACCTTTCATGGAAAGACTATCCCAATCATTCAAACTTCTGTCTCTTATTTGAAGTAAGACAACTCCTGAAGTATTTTTTTTCAACCAGTCCTGAAAAACCTGAACAAAACGCAGTGCCGATTCTTGTCCGTAATTATCTCTCAAGCCGGCATCCATTACATCAATCACCGGGCGGGTAGGTAGCCAAACATTGGGCAAGACATAAGGGAAACTGGCATTCATGCGCAGGGCGGTAAGCAGATTGACAGTATTGGCACCGCGTTCTGCCATCAGGGTTTGAAAATCTACCGCATCGGGTTCGGTAAAAGCGTTGTCAGATAGGGAATTGGAAGGGTAGCGCATTAAAAATCGCAACCGATCATTGCTGACAAGTAATTTTCGTCCGTCACCGGAAATGACAGCATGCATCCATAGGGTAGGCAGTTCAGCAACGGATTCGGCAGAAGCATACGAATGAAGTGGCTTATCCAATACCCCATCAGTATTTTCAGACAGCTTTCTTTCAAATGCATACCCACGATCTTTGGGGTATCGCTTACCCTGGTAAGTAAAATGCTGAACCGGTCCGATAAGGTCTCTGGTTACAAAAGAAGAAAAAAGCGGATTGAGCAGGTCCTTTGCAATGCGTTCGCTATATGCAGGATCCTGTAAACTTTTTATTTTGTTTTGTTGTTTTCTGGCATATAGTTCCCTGAAATACGAGGCGCCCAACATACCCCCGGAGGCTCCGGTGATCAAAAAAGTCTGGCGCATCAGCCGACCTCCCGTTATGCTGTCAAGGTGTTGTAGAACATGAAAGGTAAATGTAGCACTTCGGCTTCCGCCGCCACTGGTATTGATGATGAGCAATCGGGGTTTGTTGACTGTCTGCCTGTTTTTCCAGTTTTCAAGCCGCCGTTCATAAACTTCCTTGTCTTTTCTTATTGAATCCGGGTGTGACATCAGAATCAATGCCTCCCGCGAATATTCAGGCCAGAACCCATTTTTTGTATAATCCAGTCCATACACCTTATTGCGAACATCCAGCACGTCCTGCTGGTATAACCATTGAACCAGGAAGAATACAATTACCAAAATCGGTAAGGTCCAGTTCTTAAGAAAGATGGTAAGAGCGGCTGCAAATGCAATGAGCAATGAGAAAAATAAAATGATGCTGGCAGCTGCCGGTAATTGAAAGAGTCGGGTATCTGAACTAAATCCTACGAATACCAGAAAAACGAAAGCGATGAGGATTGCGATGATGGCAGAAAAATGGTGGCGTTGAAAAACGGCCTCAATGAAACTTGTGGGATAATGTCTTACATCCCTTGGTTTGCGCCAGTGCAAGCGGGCACTGAGGAACCATTTTACAGGAATCTGTGGCTTTTCCAGGTGTAGAAGCTTGGGTGAAGGCCGCTGACCAAATTGGAGGGTGGTCTGACGAATTACTCCGGAAAGGTTTTTATAGATGGTTTTGTCTGCACCAAAAAAATAGAGAAATGAAATGGTGATGGAGGCAATGCATCCCAGTAGCAGCCCACTCAAAATACCTACAACAGCCCACGAAGAAAAAAGGTTGCTATTGCTGGCATAAGTCCCCATCTGATAAACGTAGATGAAGAAAAAAAACAATGGGAGGATGGCATTGTTGATGCAGTATTTCAGAAAAGGTTGTGCAGTTGTAACCAGAAAGCGGATGCTACGGGCATGTAATATAAATGTGGCGATGTTCCAACTCATTAAAAAGATACCAAAGGCAAAACCCACCATTGCGGTGCTGAGAAAATTTGTTGTCCCAAAATATTCGGGCGTAAGAAAAAGAGAATCAGCCCCCAAATTATTGAGAAAATGTCCGGTAACTGTTGCAAACAATATGTACCATAGAACAAGAAGTTCCTGGTGCTTTCGAAAGTGAAGCAGAAAGAGTTGAACAGGCAGGGCATACCAGAAAAGTGAGAAAAATTTTTTCAATGACATCCTTTTATTTTTCGAATGTCCGTTGCTCATTGATTCAGGAACGGACCGGCCTTATTAGATACAGCATTTTCACCAAAACAAGCAGAAGAACCATCCCTGTTAATTGGTGCAGTTGTGCTGACCATTCAAAGTACCCCCATTTACCCGGTACAATTCCCTTACTGGCGAGTAGGGAGCTGATACCCAGCACCACCTGAATAAAAACGACCAGTACGGGTAACCAGCGCATCTGTTTCACTGCCGGTGGCAAGTTGATTTGCCCCAAACGATAGGAAAACACAACAATGGCTATTAGCAAAAAATAAGCCAAAGACCGGTGTGCCAGGTGTATAAGGATGGGATTTTCAATAAAATCTTTCAGGTGCCTGTTTTGCAGGCTGAGGGGGAACCATTCCCCGTTGATGGTTGGCCAGGTAGAGGCGGCTGTTGCGGCTTTATGACCGGCCATTAGTGCCCCAAATGCCAGTTGTACCAGCATTACTGCCAGTAAAATAACAACCCAACGATGCATTGCAGTATGTTTCAACTTCTCTGAATTTTCATATTGAAGTTGCATCGTGAACCACCAGGTATAACAGAGTAACCCAAGGGCAAAAACAAAATGAAGGGCAAGCCGGGTGGGCTTAACATAGACAGCATCTCCTGTGAGTCCGCTCTTAACCATGATCCATCCTATGGCACCTTGAAGACCTCCTAACAAAAAAAGAACCAGCAATGGTGTCACCATGGCCTTTTTGAAATGTTTTCCCAATAGCAGCCAGATAAATCCTACTGCAAACACCAATCCGATTAACCGTGCCCAAAGTCTGTGGAACCATTCCCAGAAAAAAATAAACTGAAAATCAGGAAGCTGAAAATCATAATTCAATAACTGATACTGAGGTGTTTTTCGATAGGCATCGAATGCAGCTACCCATTCATCGTGGTTCAGCGGTGGCAATACACCTGTAATGACTTCCCATTCCGTGATGGAGAGTCCGCTTCCGGTTAAGCGGGTAATACCACCCAAAGCAATTTGCAGAATAGTCATTACAATACCTACCTGCAACCACTTAATCACCAATCGATCTGAATGCCCTGCTGTTGTCATCTCGCTTTGTATTGAAGGCACAAAATTACTACAGACCATCCATGCCTTTGCAAGAAATTTGTGGGAGTGGAAACTAATTAGCACTTTTATAGCATGTTACCTGTTCAACATCAAACAACTTTAACAGAAGCAGGTGTAGATGAAGCCGGCAGGGGTTGCTTTGCCGGACCGGTAGTCGCTGCAGCAGTGATTTTGCCTTCCGATTTTTTTCATCCTTTACTCAATGATAGCAAGCAGGTAAAAGAGTCAGACCGATATTTATTAAGGGAAATTATTTGCAAAGAGGCAATTGCCTGGGGAATCGGAGAAGTGGATGTGGCTACCATAGATCATATGAATATTTTACGGGCTACTTATCTTGCCATGCATACTGCCATTCAACAACTGAGTAAGGTTCCGGAATTGTTGTTGATTGATGGCAATCGCTTTTCTCGCTATCTTTCTATTCCCCATCTCTGCATGGTCAAAGGGGATGCTCGTTTCGCCAACATAGCGGCTGCCAGTATTTTAGCAAAAACCTTTCGCGACGATATCATGAAAGAATTAGCTATTCAGCATCCCCAATATGGTTTTGACAGGAACAAAGGTTATGGAACCTCCACCCATCGTCGGGCAATTGAAGCGCATGGGTTATCTGATTGTCACAGGAAGAGTTTCAAAATTCGTTCGCGGCAGTTACCGATATGGGATTGATCAATTTTCTTCCCAGGTACCTGCGCCCTGTCGGGTAACCATACATTCGGTTCCGGTGCAGTCTATGATGGTCGAAGGAACTATGCCTCCCGGTCCGGCATCTATTACAATATCGACCAGGGATTGAAACCGGTGGTAGATTTCTTCGGGTTGAGCAATTGATTCGGGTACATCTCCCGGAAGGGAAGCAGAAAGCAAAGGTCTTCCGGTTGCATTGACGATTGCCAGGGCAATGGGATGGTCAGGAATTCGAAGTCCGATGGTATTTTTTTTACTGTGCAGCAATTTGGGTACCTGTTTGCTGGCTGGAAGGATGAAGGTATATGGACCCGGTAAATACTTTTTAAGGATCCGATAAAGTGGTGTTGAAATACTTTTCGTGTACTGACTCAGGTCACTAAGACTACTGCATACGAAACTAAGTTGTGCTTTTTGTGGATCAACCTGTTTGATGCGGGCAATGCGTTCAATAGCTTTGGGGTGAAAAATATCGCAGCCGAGTCCATAAATAGTATCTGTAGGATAAATGATAATGCCACCCGAGGCCAGGCAGTCGGCCACTTGTTGAATCAAGCGGGGTTGAGGATGTTCGGGATGAATTGTCAGCAGCATGCATAAATATAATCACCTGTTTTCATATAACCGGTATAAAATGCAACAGCGGCCTTGCGCCGCTATTGCTGTTAACCCTTGATTACTGTGTTCCCGGCGGCCGCTCATTTCCACCGGATACAAAACAAAACTAGGAGGAATGTATTCCAAAGACAACGTTATTTATACCTAAATCAAGACAGTTTTTTTACATAAAAAATCAGGTATAAAACACGTAAGTCTGATTCGCCAACATAGTCAAATTGCATTCATAAAAAATCTACCCATGCGATTGGCTCTTGTAGATGACCATATACTATTCAGAAAATCACTGGCAGCCTGTATCGACCTTTGGGTTGAATACCGTGTAATGCTTCAAGCCGGCAGTGGAAGTGAGTTAAGATCGTTGTTACAACAAACGCCCCTTCCTGAACTTATTCTTCTCGACATCAGGATGCCGGGAATGAACGGATTTGAAATCATAGAATGGATACAACACCAATACCCCGACATTAAATTATTGGTTATAAGTATGCTTGAGGAAGATCATTGTCTGGAAAAATTGTTGAACATGGGTGTCCATGGCTACCTGCAAAAGGATGCCGAACCGAATGAGTTGAAAAATGCACTCGACCAGATCCGGTTAAAAGGTCAGTATCTTCACTCAACTTCCTGCCTTCATTTGCTGCAGGAGAGAAATAAAATGAAACACAGACAAACAAGTGAAGCCATGTTGGCTGCGATGCTAAGTGACAGAGAAAGAATATTCCTACAATGGCTATGCACTGACAAAAGCTACAAAGAAATTGCAGCAGAAATGTTTGTTAGTCCTAGAACCATTGACGGCTACCGGGATAATTTGTTGAAAAAAATCAATGTAGCGTCACGTGTCGGACTGGTAACGTTTGCGATAAGACAGGGAATTGTGGTGTTGTAATTCCGGCAATCAGGCAGTGATTTCCCAAACTTCTCTTCCCCTCAATAATTTATCGAGGTCACCTTTTCCTTTACTGGCAATGAAATCGTTGATTTGTGCGGTCATCACATCTTCATAGCAGGGACGATCGGTTTGGAAAAAGACTCCGAAGGGACGGGGGAATCGTCCGCCTGAACCAATGGGCTGATCAAAAAGTCGGGTCAACATTTGTGCTTTGAAAAAATCGTTTTCATCGTGTATCCAGCAATCATCGGCTGAAAATTCATTTCCCAACTCTACCACCACAGGTTTCAATCCATCGAGCCGGATGCCCTTTTGCTGGTTAGCCCCGAATACAAGAGGGTTACCCTGCTCCATAAAGAGGGTTTCTTCTGCTTTGGTGCCCTTCTCCGTAAATACTTCGAATGCCCCATCATTGAATATGTTACAATTCTGATAGATTTCTAAAAAAGAAGAGCCCCTGTGTTGATGGGCGCGGGTAAGCATGTATTGAAGGTGCTTGGGATCTCTGTCCATACTTCTGCCAACAAAACTTGCATCTGCGCCCAACACCAAGGCCATTGGATTAAAGGGATGGTCGATGCTTCCAAATGGGGTGCTCTTGGTTACTTTGTTTTCTTCTGATGTGGGCGAATACTGACCCTTGGTAAGTCCGTAAATCTGGTTATTGAACAAGAGAAGATTCACATCAAAATTCCTGCGCAGCAGATGAAGGGTATGATTACCACCAATACTGAGTCCGTCACCGTCTCCTGTAATGATCCACACACTCAGTTCGGGACGGGCCGCTTTCAATCCACTCGCTACAGCGGTTGCCCTTCCATGAATAGAGTGCATGCCATAGGTATTCATGTAATAAGGAAAACGGCTGCTACAGCCAATTCCACTTACCATAACAATATTTTCTCTGGGAATGCCAATGGTTGGCATAACTTTTTGAACCTGGGCCAGAATGGAATAATCACCACAACCCGGGCACCAGCGTACTTCCTGGTCGGTAACAAAATCTTTCGAGGTGAGAGCCGGATTTACCGGAGCTGCTACTTCAGCCATGTTTCATAGTATTTAAATACAAATAAATGATGATATCAAATATACACCAAATTATTGAGTCGCGAGGGTGTCTTCCATCAATTCTTCCCAGTATTCAGCTGCCCTTCGGGTATGTGGAATAACGATGCTTCCGCCCACAACATTGGCTACGGCAAATACTTCATAGACTTCTGCTGTGGTTACACCCTGTTCCCTGCTTTTTCCAAGGTGATAACGGATACAGTCATCACATCGCAGCACCATGCTTGCTACCAAACCGAGAAGTTCTTTTGTTCTGGCATCCAGCGCCCCCTGCTCATATGTATGCCCATCCAGGTTCCAGAAACGTTTCAATACCAGGTTGTCTTTGCTGAGTATCACTTCATTCATCTTTTCCCGGTAATCGTTGAATTCATCTGCCATCTTTCCCATAAATGATAATTTTTTTTAAAAGTACAAAATGTCGGTATGCAGTCGCAAAACTGATTAACTTACCTTTCTAAAAATCTGATCATGTCTAAAGTATTTTCATCCCTCCTACTCTTTATTTTATTGGTTGGTATTTTTTCTTTCGAACCCCTAAGAGCCCAGCCCCAAAAACAAAAGATCAAAGTATCTGATATGCTGAACATCCGTCAGGTCACACAGGTTGCCATACAACCGGGGGGTGGTTATGCGGTTTATGTGCTCAATAGCATAGAACCTGACAAAGAGAAAAAAGATGAACACCTCTACCTCAACCGCCTGGTGCTGTTTTCCATGAATGATACGGGTAATCCGCGGTTTCTTTCAGGAAAAGAAGGGGCATCTCAGCCGGCCTGGAGTCCCGACGGACAACAATTGGCTTTTGTGCGATCAGTTGATGGAAAACCTCAAATTTTCTTACTTCGGCTGGATGGTGGGGAAGCAATTCAGTTGACCCAATCTCGCTATGGTGCTGCTAATCCGGTTTGGCATCCAAAAGGACAGCAAATTTTATTTAGTTCACAGGTTCCGCTAGCAGATTTGTACGCAGACGAACAACTCAATCCGGGCAAGAAGGTTCCCCCCTTCCCTTTGGAAAAAGCAGGCATGGGCAATGAGGAGTTTTTTCCTCCTTTGGGCATTGTAGCTGATCCTGATGGGGACAAGGCTGCTGTTCAGGCATGGTTGTACAACAATATGAAAGACAAGAAAGCAAAGGTTATCCATCACCTGAATTTTCAGGAAGAAACTTCAACGAGCGGTGATATATCTTTCAATCATTTATTTGTGATGCAGGCTAGTCCGGGAGCGAAGCCCAGACCTGTAACCACCGGTTTTGGCAGATTTACGTCGGGTGCATTTACTCCGGATGGCACACAAATTTTGATCACCGGAAACATGTACAGCGATCGTCATCCGGACAGGGTGTTGGAGTCGGGTATTTTCATCACAGATACCGGAAGTACACAATTAAGAAAATGGCTTGTAGAAACCGGCTGGGCGTACAACAGTGCCCGTATCTCTCCAACCGGGAAATGGGTTGCGTTTCAAAAAAGTAAGGCAGGTGGGGTTGATATTCCAGCGTTGTACCTAATTCCCATGAATGGGAATATACAGGAAGCCATTATCCTTCCCTTTGATAGAAACAAGGGAAACCTTACCTGGAGTCAGGATGAAAAAAGTCTCTATTTCACCGCCCAAAGCAATGGCGGCATTCCTCTGTATCGGGCAGATATCGCTTCCAGAAAAATCATGCCGATCACTGCTGCTGATGCAGGTGTAGGAAGTTTTGATCTTGTTAATAATCGTTTGTTGTTCGTTCAAACCAATGTAGGCAGTCCTTTTGAGCTGATGTTGGCTGATGCAGATGGGAAAAACCAAAGGGCTATTTCTGTACTTAACAGCGGATGGCTTGCCAACAAGGAAATAAGTCTGCCTGAAAAAAGGAGTTTTGTCAATGAGGAGGGGATGACAGTGGAATACTGGATCATGAAGCCGGCTGGATTTGAGCCCGGTAAAAAATATGCTGCTATTTTAAATATTCATGGCGGACCCAGCGCTATGTGGGGTCCCGGAGAGAGTTCCATGTGGCATGAATTTCAATATTACTGCAGCCGGGGATATGTGGTGGTTTATGCAAATCCGCGTGGATCCGGTGGATATGGAGAAAGATTTTTGCGTGCCAACATCAACAATTGGGGAGCTGGTCCGGCCAAAGATGTACTCACAGCTTTGGAAAAAGCTACGGGGGAAGGCTACATCGACACAAGCAGACTGGCAGTTACTGGTGGCTCTTATGCCGGCTACCTGGTGGCCTGGATTATTTCGCATGATCAGCGCTTCAAGGCTGCCTGTTCACAACGGGGGGTATATGAATTGACCACTTTCATGGGCGAGGGTAATGCCTGGCGATTGGTGCCGAATTATTTTGGCGGATATCCCTGGCAGCCCGAGGTTAAAAAAGTGCTGGACAGGGAATCGCCCCTGAATTACGTTGAAAATATCCGAACTCCGTATATCATTTTCCATGGTGAAAATGATTTGCGAACGGGTGTCATTCAAAGTGAAATGATTTATCGCAGTTTGAAAATACTCGGGAGGCCTGTCGAGTATGTTCGTCATCCCGGAGCATCACACGAAATTACCCGCAGCGGGAACAACCGCCAACGCATGGATCAGATGCTGCGAACCCTGGAGTTTTTTGAACGTTACATTCGGCCCTGAAGTTTACATCTTTAATGCATGCAGCCAGTCAACCATGCCTGCATGTATTTTCTTTGCTACGGCCATTCGGAAAGCCGGGTGAGTGATGCGGCGTTCATCTT
>JBJTTC010000018.1:0-10942 GCA_046079965.1 Sediminibacterium sp.
CCGCTCAATAATTTTTTTACCGGTCGATCTAGTTTTTCTTCCAATAGTTTTCCTGTCGTTCCGGTTGCAATTAACTCATGTTTGGCAAGTGCTGTTTTGTTGTGAACAGCCCATTCCATCAAATCAATTTTTTTATGGTCATGGGCTACCAGGGCTATTCTTTTTCTTTTTCCCAATAATTTTTTTCCCTGCATTTGCTGGATTTTTTACCGGCTATGAAGATACGGCATGCGCATTAATATTCAATTGAATCCGGGCATTCAGCGCATAGAGTGCAGATGTCGGAAAAAGAAGGGTTAACAAAAAAGTTATTTCTGAACCCGGACTGAAAAGACTCAGGGCGCTGGCTACCAGCAGACAATAAAGAGGGTAGGTAAAAAGCAGCGCAGCAAACAAGATGGAATCATAAAAAACCGTGCCTTTGGTAAGTCTTGCAATTTTTCTACTCAGGGGATAATATAGTGGATAGTTGAGTAGTCTGGCAATGGTTACAGCAGCGCGTAGCTTTCGGGAAGGGTTTGCAATGATTTTTTCTTCGGGTGGCTGAATCAACTCTTTTAGCTGAGGAAAAATCATTTCGTTGAAGCTGAAGATATTTGCTTGTTCGTGTTGGTGAACAAACGGTTTTGCGGGATGTATGGTTTTTCCAAAACATACTGTCGCTGCTTTTCCAATTCTGCAGAAGTCGCTGTAGGCAACGCCAACGGGTATGATTTGAAAGCCGGCGAAATGTCGCGCCTCGAGTGCAATCCTTGCTGCTCCTTTTTTAAAAGGCTGCAATTCGTGGGTATTCAGACAAACGCCTTCGATAAATATCAACAGTGTTCCGCCCCTTTGCAATACTTCGTTGGAGAACTGAAACGATGTTCGGTTGAGGTGAACATGTTGCCTGCCTTCACGAATTCGATAGACCGGATACATGTTGAGTAGCCGAAGGAGGGCTCTGTGCCAGGGCCGATTGAACACATCTCCACGGGCTAAAAAATACAACGGCCTTTTATAAGCAACGGCTATCAAGAGCGCATCGAGAAACGAGTCCGGGTGATTGGCCACCAGCAGGGTGGGGCCGGCACTGCTTTGTCTTTCCGGGTTGCGAACGATTAGTTTGGGGATGAACCAAAAAAGTGTCAGGCGCACCCAGGATTTCATGATGCTGTATAACAACGTCGGGCTTTGATTAAATATAGCTATTCTTTTGATTGAAGCTATTTCAATTTTGTTTCGGACTTGAAATTAAAAACCGCCCCGTTTGACTGAGGCGGTTGTACTAACTAACCCAACGAAACCTTTTTTATTTTGGGGCAATGCGTTTTCGGTATTTTAACCTTCGCGGATGGTGCGCTTATGCCTCGGTGGCAGCCGGCTTTTGCTCACTTATTTTGGCCCGAATCTTTGCCTCGATTTCAGCGGCGAGTTCGGGGTTATCGTGCAGAAGGTTTTTTACAGCATCTCTACCCTGGCCGAGCTTGTTGCTGTCGTAACTAAACCAGCTGCCGCTTTTTTGTACAATACCAAGCTCCACGCCCATGTCGATAATTTCACCCAGCTTGCTGATGCCCTCTCCGAAAACGATATCAAATTCTGCTGCGCGGAAAGGTGGGGCCACTTTGTTTTTCACCACCTTCACTTTTACATGGTTACCTACTGCAATATCACCATCTTTTATTTGTGACATGCGTCGGATATCCAGGCGAACAGAAGCATAAAATTTTAATGCATTTCCTCCAGTGGTTGTTTCGGGGTTACCGAACATTACTCCAATTTTTTCTCTTAACTGATTGATGAAAATACACACGGTGTTGGTCTTGTTAATGGTAGCTGTCAATTTTCTGAGTGCCTGACTCATGAGGCGTGCGTGGAGGCCCATCTTGCTGTCGCCCATTTCTCCCTCCAGCTCGCTTTTAGGAACCAACGCAGCAACAGAATCTATTACTACTACATCAAGTGCTCCGGATAATATCAACCTGTCTGCTATTTCCAGCGCCTGTTCGCCATAATCGGGTTGAGAGATCAACAGGTTGTCAACATCCACGCCCAGCTTCTGTGCATAGGAACTATCAAAAGCGTGTTCTGCATCAATGATGGCACACATTCCCCCTTTCTTCTGCGCTTCTGCTATAACATGGATGGCAATGGTTGTTTTTCCGGAGGACTCCGGACCATATATTTCCACAATTCTTCCCTTCGGTAATCCTCCTACACCCAATGCCGCATCCAATCCAATCGACCCGGTGGAAATTACCTCCAGGGCATCCTGGCTTTTTTCATTCATCATCATTACACTGCCCTTGCCATAATCCTTGTCAATTTTATCAATCGTCAATTTGAGGGCCTTCAGTTTTTCTGCGTTACTCATTGTCTATCGTTTTAATTGGTTAGTCGTTTACTTCATCAAAGATACAACATCCTTCTGAATAAACTAATATTTTTAGTATTATTTACTAACGTCATTAGTTTTTTGTTTATTGCACAAAATTACGCGCTGACATTTCCGGCGCATAGGTGTTTATACTGGATTTATACCCGTGTTTTCCCCGAAACTACTTCAGTGATTTTACGGTACGCTTTCGATTACCCCTATAAAAGATTGATTACCAGCCGATTCCATAATCTTCCCCGTGGTTGGAAGATCCGCCCCAAAGCGTGCCATGCTTTTTATCAAAAAAAATTGCGTTGATGGGGCCGCTGCTCCTTTCAGTAAAACTGAGCGTATATCCCATCTTCTTCAGGACGTCACGAGTGGCGTTGGGGGTTCGGCTGTTCAATAAAAGCTCGCCGGGGCGCGGCTTCCTGTCGGCTATCCGCGTTCCGCCTAATGACAACCAAAGCTGGTTAGTATTGATATTGGCCGCTTCTGTTGCCTGTTGCACGGTCATTCCAAAATCTACCATGTTCACCAAAAACTGCAGAAGGTTCTGGTCTTGGGTATCGCCGCCCTGAACGGCAAAGGCAACAAAGGGTTCGTCGTTTTTCAGCGCCAGAGATGGTGTAAGTGTAACCCTGGGCTGTTTGCCCGGCGTAACCACGTTGAAGGGGTTGATGGCCGAGTCTAAAACAAAGCTTTGTAAGCGCTGGCTCATGCCAACGCCCGTGTTCCCGGCGATGGTTGCCGGAATCCAGCCGCCGCTGGGTGTAATAGAAACCACCCACCCCTCCTTGTCTGCGGCCTCTACGCTTGTTGTCCCCATCCACATTCTTTCCGTGTATTCTTCTCTGTTCATTGCTGTTCCCGTGCTGTCGTGGGCGGGAACAAATTGTCTCCTCGAGGCACTGTCCGCTGTGTTTTTTCTTGCTTCCAATAAACTCCGAAACGGGTTTTGTCTCCCCTCAAAAGGATAGGGATCTCCCGGTTGTACGTTCGGGTCGTTGGCCTCTTTGCGCATTTCTGCCAACCTCGCTTTTGCATATTCTTTGCTCAACAATCCCTTTATGGGCTGGCCCGGATTTCTGGCCGGATCGCCATAATAAAAATCTCTGTCTGCCAATGTCATGTTCAACACCTGGTACAACGTGTGAATATACTCCGGAGAATTGTATCCCATTGTTTTAAGGTCGAGGGGCTCCAACATATTGAGGGACTGTAAAAGCATGGGTCCCTGTGTCCACTGAGATAATTTATAAACATCTACTCCGCGATAGTTTACCATCAATGGCTCTTCTTCTTTGGGTTTCCAGTTGGCCAGATCCTGCAACGTTATCAATCCGCCCTGCTCCTGGCAGCCGCGCACAAACTCTTTCGCAATATCTCCTTTATAAAAACGATCGCAGGCCGCCTGAATGGCTTCTTTGCGGGACTTTCCCTTTTTGGTTGCCTCTTTCTCTGTTTCCACCATTTTGCTGAGGGTGTTATAGAGGTCTTGCTGAACAAAGATTTCGCCGGCTTCGGGCGCCTCTCTTTTTTCACCCAGGTGGGGAAGGAACACCTTTTTGCTGTAGGGCCATTGTTTGATGCGCTCTTTGCCCCTTTCTATACTATTGGCTGTTTCTGCTTCTATCGGATAGCCTGCTGCCAGCTGCATCGCCGGCACGAGTACCTGTTGAAGACTCATGGTTCCATATTGTTGTAACATATGGCAGAGCCCGCCCACTGTTCCGGGGGTTACCGCCGCCAATGGGCCGTATTCGGGAGGAAAACTATATCCTTTGTTCTTAAAAAATTCCGGCGTTGCTCCTGTTGGTGCCACACCCAGCGCATTGATGCCAATTACTTTTTTGGTGCGCGGATTATATATCAATGCCTGCGTCTCCCCGCCCCAACTTAATACATCCCACATGGTACAGGTAGCTGCGAGCATGGCACAAGCGGCATCTACCGCATTGCCGCCTTGTTGAAAAATTGATGCCCCGGCGGTTGCTGCCAGCGGCTTGCCTGTGATAGCCATCCAGTTTTTTCCATGCAGCGGGGGCTTTTGGGTCCGCTGGGCAAGGAGCGAGATAGAGCTGATTAAAATTAGCACAACCAGCGGTGGCTGTTTTTTCATGCACATTTGTTTTGCAGCAAATTACTGTATTCTGCCTATGCTTTACACAAAGAATGAAAAAGTTCAGCCGGGGAGTTAGCTTAAATATTGACTCACTTTTTCGCTGATATATTTTTTTACCACCTCCCAGCTTTGTTTTTTTAGACTAACCGGATCTTCGTCTTGTTCTGCCTCTGAGAAATAAGTTAGTGCTTGCGGGACTGTTATTAGTAGGTTTTGTGTGTTATATTTTTTTTGGTGAAGGGCAATAAGGTTATCCACGGTAAAGTGATTCAATAGCTCGGCAATATCCCAGAAAATTCTACGATCAAATACAGGGTGCTCCCGTGAAACCATAGACTAAAAATACAAATATTCTTTTGAGTCCTCTGGAAGGCGCTTGTTAGATCTTGCTATTATTTTTTCTTTTCGCCCGCCATTTTGCTATTACGGATAAATGATTCATGTGCCGGCCAGGTTTTTTTGGCTGGAGCCCCTGGATGTTTTAATTGATTTGATGCACCTGGAGGGGCTTTGGAAGAGGGCCGGTGGCAGAGAGGTGCAGGAGAAACCAGCGTTCCCTCTGTGATCCCGGTTTTGATCAACGCCATTGCTGCACCAAGCGGAGATCGGGTCAGAACACTACCCATAAAAAAGGGGCATATACTAATTAGTTTTTTCCACCCTTTCAAACCGGAGGTCGTGGAAATCATAACTAAAGTCGGTGAGCGGGGAAATTGCCTTCATGCGAATGGTGTTTGCTATTCCCTCTTCATCTAAACCAAAGTTGACAAATGCATCAGCATCCATGCTTCTGTCATTCCACCTTACAACCATGGTTGTCCCTTTATATGGAAACAACTGACCCGTTAGTTTTGGTGATCTTTTCATTTGAAGCCAGGGCTGTCCGTTTTTTTCTTGTATGGTTATCTCGCCCATCCAGGGGTCTTTATAGGTTCCTACAAACGATTTCCAGTTTTGTACAGTTGTTTTTTGCAATCGGGATATTTCATTATCAACCGAATCGGTAATTTTTTTTGCTTCTTCTATTTCTCTCTTCCTGTTGGTTAGCAATCTGCTGTGCCAATTAATTCCTGTAATACCCAAGTATGTATCCTTAATGGTGTTGGTGATGGCAGTAAATGCCGCACCCTCTTGTTGATTGGTTAAAACAATTATTCCGAGATTTAATTCGGGCAACATCGTTATTTGAGTTACCATGCCTTCCAGTCCGCCCGTGTGTGTTGCCTGAAGTTTTCCTTTTACATCAGATAAAAAAAATCCCAGACCATAGGAAGAAAAATGAACATTGTATATCCCGGGATTATATACAGGTATTATGGTTTGGGGTGTCCACATTTCTTTTACAGTTGTTTCTGAAAGGATTCTTTTTCCCTCTACAGAAACTCCTTTGTTCATTAAGCAAATCAACCACTTTGAAAGATCGTTGATGCTGGAATAGATGCCACCCGCCGCATGTCCTACACGCAATGTGTTTCTCGGAATTACCTTTACTTCGCCGTTTACAGGAGCATGGCCATCTATTACATCCTGAAAGGATGACAGTCTTTCAAAAGAGGCGGCGCTTAACTTCATACCAAGCGGAAAAAAAATTTTCTGCTCAACGAAATCATCCCATGATTGTCCGGAAACTCTTGCAATCACTTCTCCTGCGACAATATAAAGATTGTTATCATAATCATACTTGGTTCTAAATTCAGAAACCTGGGGTAAATAACGCAGATTATGTATAATGTCTTTCAATGAAAAATCGCTGGAGTCAGGAAAAAACATCAAATCACCTGCTCCTAGTCCCATTCCGCTTCGGTGTGTTAACAAGTCTTTTATAGTGAAATGCTCTGTAACATAGGGATCATATAATTTAAATTCGGGTATATAGTCCCTCACATGATCATCCCATTTTATTTTTCCTTGCTCAACAAGAATTCCTAATGCTGCTGCGGTAAACGCCTTACTATTAGACGCTATTCCAAAGAGGGTGTTGGATGTAACGGGTAGCTGTGTTTTTAATGATCTTTGACCATATCCTTTGGAGTGAATTATTTTTCCGTCTTTTACTATCCCAACAGCAATTCCAGGAACATTAAAAGATTTCATTACTTTTTCTACCAGTGTGTCAACAGAAGCAGAATTAATAGGTTGAGATAATCCGAAAACACTTGACAATAAGGCAAGTAATAAAAAAAGTCTTTTCATTTTTTTTTGTTTTATCCAATTAATCCGGCTTCTCTGCTTATTTCCATCATTCTATCCATGGGTAATTTTGCAGCAAGACGAAGTGACTCTTCCATTTGAATCTCAGGAACTTCATACAGTAAAGCGTTGTATAATTTTTCAAGCGTATTAAGCTTCATGTGCGGACATTCATTACAGGCGCATAAATTATTGGGTGGTGCGGGAATAAATGTTTTTTCCGGTGATAATTTTTGCATTTGGTGTAAAATTCCTGCTTCTGTTGCAACAATAAAAGAGGAAGAGGAGCTTGATTGAGAAAAATTTAATAGTTGTGTGGTACTTCCTATAAAATCAGCTTCTGCTAAAACTGCTTCCTCACATTCCGGATGAGCTATCATCTTTGCTTCGGGATGTCTGTGTTTTATGCGAATTATTTTTTCTCTGCTGAAAATTTCATGCACCATGCATGCACCGTCCCAGAGTAACATTTTTCTTCCAGTCTTTTTGTTAATATAAGCCCCGAGGTTTTTATCGGGTGCAAAAATTATTGGCTGCTCTGCAGGAATACTCTCTATGATATGGACGGCATTACTGCTGGTACAAATTATATCACTGAGGGCCTTTATTTCTGCAGTACAATTAATATATGAAACAACAAGATGATTGGGGTATTTTTTTTTAAATTGTTGGAATAAAAAAGGAGGAGCACTGTCTGCCAAAGAACATCCTGCCTTCCAGTCGGGAACCAAAACTTTTTTGGAAGGGTTTAGAATCTTCGCTGTTTCTGCCATAAAATGAACACCCGCAAAAAGAATAATATCCGCATCTGTTTTACTGGCCTGTTGTGCTAATCCTAAACTATCACCTATGTAATCCGCCACATCCTGGATATCCGGCTCTTGATAATAATGCGCCAGTATCACTGCATTCTTTTCCTTTTTCAGCCGGGCAATTGCAGAAAATAAATCAAGCCCCGGATCAACAGAAATATCTAAAAATCCAGATTCGGGCAATACCGGAAAATCATTTACCATGCGGGAAAAATTTTTGTAAAATTACTTGCTTTGAAGGATTTCTTATTTTGAATACTTTGTGAATAAGCTGCGTAGTATTTAATAATTAATATTTATTTTAAACCAATTATTACTATTACCGATGTTAATTAGTGGATTTTTAAAATGTCCACAATTTTTTTTTCGTTTTTCCCCAACCAATTAACACATCTATTCACCTGATCAATAAGACCAGCCCACAAGTTCAAAGCTTTTCAACACTTTCCTCTTTTACTTTTTAACTACTTACAGAAAAACAACGAACAAAAAATCAACAGTTAATTAACGGGGAGAAAAGATGCTAAAAATTCTATTTTTTTAAACTGTTCTTCTTTTGTTCCAATAAAATCCACAAAAAATATTATTGTTTTCTTACTTATCCCCCGCTTTTTATTTTTTTCCACGCCAGGATGTTAAAAAGTACCTTTTTCATATAAAAACTTCGAAAAACATCATTTTAATACCTTGTTTGTGGGGAACGGTTAATACATTATTTTTGCCCTCCCATAGCCGAAAAAACTATTAAATTATAATATTTTATTATGTCTATTATCCAAAGAATCCGTGATAAAGGAGCCTGGGTGCTTTTTGGAATCATTGCCCTCGCATTGATTGCTTTTATTTTACAAGATGGTGTACGCCAAGGAGGCGGTCTTTTTACCAATACAACACTTTTAGGTGAAGTGAATGGTATGCCCATTTTAAAGACTCAGTTTGATGAAAAGTTAAATGATCTTGAAAAGTTTGATGCCGGACAAAGTGGGCCACGCGAAATGCTGATGGAACAATTATGGAACCTGGAAGTGGACCAGTTGTTGTTAAAAGAGCAATACGCGAAATTAGGAATAATGGTTTCTCCCAAAGAGTTGGCTGAAATTTTATTTGGTTCTAATTCACCATTAAAACAGGAGTTTACAGATCCCGCAACCGGAGAGTTCCGTGCCAACGATGCTCGCAATGCAATTGCCCAGAGCAAAAGAAACAAAGATCCCAATTATATTAAGACCATCAATTCAACTTATATCAATCCTACGGTAGAGAGAATTCTGCGCATTAAATATCAGTCTATGATTTTGCAGTCTTCTTATGTACCTAAGTGGTTATTGGAAAAACAACGAGCAGACAACAACGGAATAGCAACCTTGTCTTTTGTCTATTATCCTTACACCTCCTTTCCAGATTCTGCAGCAAAAGTTTCAGATGAAGACATCGCCTCTTTTGTAAAGAAGCATTCCAACGAATACCAAAAAGAAGAAGAAACAAGAAATATAACGTACGTTGCTTTTAGTGCAGCCCCCTCTTCCTCCGACTCTGCAAACGTTTACAACGAGTTGATGTCCCTGAAAGATAGTTTTGCAGCCACCAGCGATGCTGGCTTGTTTCTGGCAAAGAACTCATCTGCCCTTCCTTTCTACAATAGTTACTTCAGCAAGAACCGCATTCAACAAATTAACAAAGATTCTCTTGTTCGCATTCCGGTAGGAATGGTGTATGGACCGTATGTTGACGGGAACAATTATGTGCTGGCAAAAATGATCAATGCAAAAACCTGGCCCGACAGCGCAAAGGTTAGACATATACTTATTGCTTTCAACGACCCCAACACGCGCCAGCCCATTCGAAACGACAGCATGGCCTCTAAACTTGCCGATAGCATCAGAAATGCAATTATAACCGGTGCAGACTTTACCGCCCTTTGTGCGCGCTATTCCAATGACCCTGGCAGCAAGGACAAAGGAGGGGTATATGATTTTTTCCCTCAGGGTCAAATGGTAGAGGAATTCAACGAGTTTGCTTTCGATAAGCCGGTAGGCACCAAGGGCATTGTTAAAACAGATTTTGGTTACCATTATATGGAAGTGTTGGGGCAAAAGAATCCCAGCCCGGCCTATAAAATTGCTTACCTCGCCAAACCCATTCTGGCAGGAACAGAAACGGAGGCAGCGGCATCTTCTACAGCAGCACAATTCATGGCAGCAGCCAAAGACGCAAGAAAGTTTGCAGATGAAGCAACCCGACTAAAAAAGCCCCTGCAAAGTATTTCAGACATTCGCCAAAACGACTATGTGGTAGGAACTCTTGGACAGTCCAGGTCTCTCGTGCGCTGGATCTATCAAAACGATGTTGCCGACATATCTGAACCAACAATGATAGGCGACCAGGTGGTTGTAGCACTCATTAACGGTATATTTCCGAAGGGGACTATGACCGTGGCAGAAGCCAGGCCGCTGGTTGAAAATCTTGTTAGGAATGAGAAAAAAGCGAACCTTATCGCCACCACAAAATTCAAAGGAAAGAGTCTGGATGAAATTTCGAAAAACATACAAGCACCCGTTCAAAGAGCAGACACCCTTTTCTTCTCAGCGCCGTTCATACCCGGAATTGGAAATGAGCCAGCAGTTGTGGGCGCTGCATTCAACAAAGCACAGATTGGAAAAACAAGCACCCCGATTCGCGGAACAACCGGGGTATTTGCAATACAAACCGAAGTTGCAGGCGCCCGCCCTTCAATGCAGGATTCTGAGTCTTTCAAACAAAGTTTGATGCAAATGTTGCGCTCCGGGTCTTTCCGCAGTCAGGACGCACTACGCAAGGCCGCCAACATAAAAGACAACCGCTTCCAGTTTAATTAATTTAATCACAGATAAATTTGTTTTCAGGGGCCCGGACAACACCGGGCCTTTATTTTTCCTTTTCCGAAAACATTGCGCGGCACTAAGCATTAACTTTGCACTACATCGCTAATATGGAACAACCGTTTATCAACAAGGTATCTGAAAGTGGTCTTATAACCCTTGACCCTGCGGATTTTTACCCCACAGAAAATATCCGCATTTTTGATTTAAAAGACCACCTGTTCATGAACCTGATCCTGAAAGAAAAAGATTTTAGGTCAGCCCTTCAAAATACCGACTGGTCAGCTTACCGGGGTGCGGCCGTGGGAATCGTGTGTTCAACAGACGCCATCATTCCGCTTTGGGCATACATGTTGGTGGCTTCTGCCCTAGAGCCCCATGCTGCATTTATCTTCAGGGGGAACGAGCAACAGGTTTTAGAAGCCCTTTTTTTGCGCAACATTTCGGGAATCAACGCCGGGGAATATGCGGGCCATCGAGTAGTGGTAAAAGGGTGCGGAGAAAAAAACATTCCGGAATCCGTTTATATTGCCATAACCGAAAAGCTACGCCCCGAAGCGAAAAGTATATTTTACGGCGAGCCCTGCAGTACCGTTCC
>JBJTTC010000019.1:0-19924 GCA_046079965.1 Sediminibacterium sp.
AATACTGCAGCAACAATTCCAATTTTTTCCTCCGGCGCATTGATTTTCTCAACAATTGGATCTTTTGTCACCGGTGGATTAGATGTTACTGTGGCAACTATTTCCTGGGGTGTAACAGGAGCTGTTGTATTGCTGGGTAGATGCTCAATAACAGTTGGTGAGGTTAACGGCATATCGGCTACTCCCCTGCTTTTTTCATTGGATACTCTTGAAGAGATTGCATCATCAACCACCGGCGCATATTCAGGTAAACTATTGGTGGGAGTTGTTGCGGGCTTGCTGAATGTTGTTGATTCAGTTGTGGTAGGAGGCAGGTTAGTGCGGGTTCTGTTTGTAATAGCAACTTGTAGCAGAAGCGCAAGAATTGCTGCTGCAGCGGTAAAACGAACGATGCGTTGCACCCAAATTACCCTGGGTTGTGCAGTGGTGCGCAGCAAAAGTTGTTTGTTGGGGCATTCAATTGCTGGGGGTACTAAAACAAATTGACGTAACTGATTGACGAGTTGGCCGGCAGCTTCGTTGTTTGCTATCAATTGCTGCACCGCCAATTGTTCATGTGCGGGTAATTCACCATCGATCAACAACCAGGCCCGTTCCTCTTCAAAAAGCAGCTCTTCTTTTCTTAACAATAGCTCTTTGTTAGGCATGCATGAAGCATCGACAGGCATTTTCAGTTGTTGCCAGATTTCCCACTCCCCCTTTAGTTCGGGATGGCTAGCCATGTAAGCATGAAATGCTACCAACTCCGCTGGAGAGAGATCTCCGTCGGCGCAACGCATGCAATACATATCAAAGTTATCGTGGTTGATCATGATTTTTTTATTCAAATACCTGCTCTGTGCTTACCAGTAGGGTACGTAATTTTTGCCGGGCGCGGTGCAGATAAACTTTTACCTGGCTTTCATGCAATCCGGTAATTTGTCCGATTTCTTCATAACTATATCCCTCATAATCTTTCAGCAACACCAAACTTCTTTGTACTTCATTCAAGTGGGAAAGTGCCGCATGTAATTGTTCCTGCAGCACCTTTTTTCCATATTCCGAATGAGTGCCTGCCTCCGGAAGTTCTTCCGCATAAGTAATCCTATTGCTTTTGCGCAGATGGTCAATAAATCCGTTATAAGCCACTGTAAAGAGCCAGGATTTTGCTTTTATTGGATCCACTTTATCGCGGTTGACCCAAAGCTTCTCATAAGCGGTCTGAACAATATCTCTGGCATCTTCTGCATGGCGAATATTTTTCACTACAAAGCGAAAAACATTGTCTGCATAAAGGTGCACCATCTCATTGTATTGTTTCTCCGTCATTCGGCAGCAGGTAATTGGTTGGTATTATACGATTGATCGGAACATAAGTTACATCCCGGATGTAAAAATCTCTTAAAAACTACAATTGAATAACAGCTCAGGTATGAACGGCAGTGTGGGGGGGTAGATGGCAGAACCGGACCTTTAATATTCAATCACTTGTTCCTGAATCTGCTCGGGTATCTCCCTGAATTCATATTGTTGGTTCCGCAGACGCGGTTCGAAACCGGCTTCCCGAATGGCTTCCTGGATAGATTTATAGGTAAATCGGTGGGGCGCACCGGCAGCGCTTACCACATTTTCTTCCAGCATGATACTGCCAAAATCATTGGCGCCGGCATGGAGGCAAACCTGCGCGGTTTGTTTTCCAACCGTGAGCCAGCTAGCCTGAATATTCAGCACATTTGGCAACATAATGCGGCTAATGGCAATCATGCGGATGTATTCATCCGTTGTGGTTAGGTTTTGCACGCCCCTGATTTTAGCCAACAGGGTATCTACATCCTGGAAGGTCCAGGGGATGAATGCCAGGAATCCTTTGGCATTCGCCGGTTTTCGGCTTTGAACCTCCCGAATTCTTTCCAGGTGAATGAAGCGCTCCTCGATGGTTTCCACATGGCCGAACATCATGGTAGCACTGGAGGTGATGTTCTGCTGGTGGGCTTCCGCCATTATATCCAGCCATTCATCCGCACCACATTTGCCGTTGGAAACAAGTCGGCGCACCCTGTCAACCAGGATCTCTGCTCCGGCACCGGGTAAAGAATCAAGTCCGGCAGCATGCAATTCCTTCAAAGCATCGTGGTGGCTGATTTTGTCAATTTTACAAATATGGGCTACCTCGGGTGGACCCAGCGCATGTAATTTTATGGTGGGATATTCATTCTTGAGTTGTCTGAAAAGATTGGTGTAGAACTCCAAACCCAATTCCGGATGGTGCCCACCCTGCAGCAATAGTTGATCCCCGCCATAGCGAATGGTCTCTTCAATTTTTCTTCGATAGGTGGGGAGATCGGTGATATAAGATTCCGGGTGTCCGGGAATGCGATAAAAATTGCAGAATTTACAGTTGGCTACACAAACATTGGTAGTGTTTACGTTTCTGTCTATCTGCCAGGTTACAAATCCATGAGTTACTTGCTTCTTCCTGAGTTCATCAGCTACGTGCATCAATTCTGTTAATGGAGCCTGTTCAAAAAGGTATTGGCCCTCTTCCTTGCTTAGGAATTCCAGGTTCAATGCTCGTTGGTATAAATCAGCAAATGGCATATCAGTATAGTATTAGGGCTGCAAAGTTACGCAGCTGTGCGCAAAGGAACCACCTGTTTTTACGATTTAACAGCCCTGTTACCTGTATTTTTACAGGAAAGATTTAATTTTCAATTATGAAGTGCAGATGGGGGTTGATGATAGCGGGCTTATTTTGTTTTGGAATAGTAAGGGCACAGGAAGAATTTATTCAACCCCAGGCCACACTGATTTCGCGATTTCCTTTTTATCAGCTGGGAGGTGGTATTGTAATAGTTCAGGGGGTAATTGCCGGACAAACAGATTCCTTGAATTTTGTTTTGGATACAGGAAGTGGAGGCATCTCTCTAGATTCCAGCACCGTTGAACGGCTGAAACTACCCCTTTCTGCTTCCGGCCGCATCATTCGGGGATTGAACGGACTCCGACAGGTGAGTTTTGTGAATCGTCAAACCCTGCGACTACCGGGACTCGAAGTGGAAAACCTCGATTTTCATGTTAATGATTACGAATTGCTAAGCAGGGTATATGGTTTGCACATAGATGGGATCATTGGATTTAGTTTTCTTCGCAGGTACATAGTGAAAGTTGACTTTGAGCTGGATATGATGGAAATCTATACTCCGGGATCTTTGAAATATCCGCGAGGAGGGTATTTATTGCGACCTCAGTTCACAACACTTCCTGTACAACAGGCATTTTTAAATGATCATCGACCCATAACAGGACGTTTTATTTTTGATACTGGTGCCGGACTGAACATGTTATTATCTGAAGATTTTGTATCAGATAGTACAGTATTCAGAAAAGGCCGGATTTTTTACCCTACACAGGCCGAGGGACTGGGGGGAAAAAAGCAGATGTCTTTGGGGTTGGTAAAGGAAATTCGCGTTGGGACTTATAAATTCAAGAATGTTCCTGTGCATGTTTTTTCTGATGATTATAATGTGACGAATTATCCGCAAATGGGGGGATTGATTGGGAATGACCTGATGCGCCGCTTTAATATGATCATCAACTACCCTGATCAGATCATTCACATTCGTCCCAACAAACATTTTATAGAACCTTTTGATTATTCTTATACCGGACTGGCCTTTTATTTATACAACGGACAGGTTCGGGTGGAGGATATCATGGTTGGATCTCCTGCTGAAAAAGCAGGATTCCAGCCCGGGGATATTATTTTTTCGGTGGACAGGACCATTGCCCGGGATATAAAAACCTATAGGAATATGTTTCAAAACAGCCTGGGACGTGTACCTGTTATGGTGATTAGGAACAATAAACCTTTGTTATTGACCATGGATGTAAAGGATATCCGGAAGTCACGTCGGCAGTAAAAAACAATTTATTCGGCTGAAAGCCGGTAATTTGCATATCCGGTAAAACGAAAGTCTGCTGTATGATTCATTTTGAGAGATTCTTACTCGATAATGGGTTGCGTGTTCTGGTCCATGAAGACCATGATACACCCATGGCAGTGGTAAATGTTATGTATGATGTAGGTGCCAGAGACGAGCATACCGATAGAACGGGCTTTGCCCATTTGTTCGAGCACCTCATGTTCGGTGGCAGCAAGAATATTCCCGATTATGACGAACCTATGCAGAGAGCCGGAGGAGAAAACAATGCCTATACCACGAATGACTTAACGAATTATTATGCTCAGTTACCTGCAAAGAATATTGAAACTGCTTTTTGGCTCGAAAGCGATCGGATGCTGGAACTGGCATTCACCAAAAAAAGCCTGAACGTACAACGAAAGGTGGTTTGTGAAGAGTTCAAGGAGCATTACCTGAACAAGCCCTATGGGGATATCTGGCACCGCATGCGTAACATGTGCTACCAGGTACATCCTTATAAATGGATGACAATTGGGCAAGAGTTGAGTCATGTCGAAAAAGCCTCCATGGATGAGGTACAGTCATTCTTTTACAAGCATTACAGACCTGTGAATGCAATTCTGGTAGTGGCAGGGGCAGTCAAAACCGAAGAGGTAAAGCACCTGGCGAATAAATGGTTTGGGGGCATTCCCTCCGGAGAAAAATACATACGTCAGTTACCGGCAGAACCCGTACAAACGGCACCGAGACATACCGATGTGCATGCAAATGTGCCTGCAAATGCACTCATCATGGCATGGCACATGGATGCACGACTGGAGCCGGGATATTATGCTGCTGATTTAATAACCGAGATTTTAGGTGGAGGTAACTCTGCCCGTTTGTATCAGGCACTCGTTAAAGAACAAAAAATTTTTTCGGCGTTGGAAGTTCATCATTTTGGCAGCACCGATAAGGGTTTGCTGGCACTTGAATCCAGGTTGGTAGATGGGGTAAATCACAATGATGCAAGGGCAGCACTTGAAATGGAATTAATTAAATTAGTTAACAAGGGTATTACTTCAGAGGAGCTTGAAAAAGTAAAGAACAAGACTGAAAGCATGATTGTATTTGAAGACATGAGTCTGACCAATCGCGCTGCAAGTCTTGCACACTATGAATTACTGGAAGATGCTTCATTAATGAATACAGAGTTAGAAAGGTATCGCCGGGTAACAGTAGATGATATTGTTTCAGCCGGAAAAAACATTTTCCGCGAAGAAAACAGCAATACTATGTTTTATCATGCCGGTAAATCATCCCATGCTTAACAGAAAACAGCCACCACCCATACAGGATGCTGCAGGAATGGAACTACTGTTGCCTCCCTATGAGCATTTTACTTTGAAAAATGGTACACCGGTTTATACCATTGAAGCAGGATCTCAGGAAGTAGTACAGATAGAGCTTCTTTTTTATGCCGGCCTATGGTATGAAGATTTTCCATTACAGGCGTCGACCACCAATTTCCTGTTAAAAAATGGTACGAGGAAAAAAACATCTTTTCAGTTGAATGAGCAGGTAGAATTTTATGGTGCCTACCTCAATCGGGGTTGTTTCAATGATGTTGCCAACATTACCCTCCATTGTCTCAACAAGCACCTGACAGCCTTGTTACCAATTTTATCTGAAGTATTGACTGAATCTGTATTTCCTGAAGATGAACTGGTGATATACCGGAACAACCAGTTACAAAGACTAAACATCAACCTGAAGAAATGCGATTTCGTAGCCAATCGCCTGATGGATGTATATCTGTATGGGGAACAACATCCTTATGGAAGGTATTCAACAGCAGAAGCCTATGAAACCATAACACGTGAACAGTTGGTTGCTTTTTATGAACGCTATTACGTGAACGGCTCATGTATGATAATGGTATCCGGACGATTGCCGGCAGATCTTCGATTGCAGCTCGAAGCTTGTTTTGGCGATCTGCCTATGAAAGGAAAGCTTCCCGATGAGAGATGGCACAGGTTGTTACCGACGCAACAGCACACCTATCGAATCGTCAATGATGAGCAGGGAATACAGGGGGCTATTCGATTGGCTCGACCGGCACCCAATCGCAAACATCCTGACTTTATTGGTATGCAAATGCTCAACGATATTTTAGGAGGATATTTTAGTTCACGACTCATGAGCAATATCCGAGAAGATAAGGGATACACCTATGGTATCCATTCATACTTGCATAGTCATTTACACGAAGGCAGCTGGCACATCAATACAGAAGTAGGTCGCCAGTTTTGTGAAGCTGCTGTAACAGAGATCAATAAAGAATTGATTTTATTGTGTGAAGAGAAAGTAAGCAAGGAAGAGTTAGATAATGTTCGAAATTATATGTTAGGGGGCTTAATGGGTGATTTAGACGGACCCTTTCAAATCATGGCACGTTGGAAGACGTATTTGTTGAATGAATTGCCCGAACACTATTTCGATGAAAGTATTGAAACCATCAGGGCGATGACTCCTCAGCAGCTACAAGATCTTTCTATCAGGTATCTTTCTCCCAAAGCATTTTATGAACTGGTGGTAATTTGATCTTGCGCATCACATGCTTTGAAGTTATTGCGAAGTAAAGAGGTATAAATTTTCGTATTTTCGATTAAACAGATATCTAAACTTTTATGATGCGGTTTGTTCTAAAAACTTTATCTACATCGGTGGCTGTTCTTTTTGCGGCGTATGTGCTAAAAGGCGTACACGTAGCAGATGTAGCTACGGCAATTTTAGTGGCATTGGTGCTGGGACTTCTGAATAGTTTCATTCGACCCATTCTGGTGGTACTAACCATTCCGATCACAGTTATTTCCTTGGGGCTATTTTTAATTGTCATCAATTACTTCATCGTTCATTTAACTACCCGTCTGGTACCAGGATTTCAGGTAGATGGTTGGTTCCCTGCCCTGATGTTTTCCATTATTGTGAGCATAGTATCTTCTATTATTCAGGCGATAGCGGGTTCTTCAGAGAAAGAACACTGACATTTGTATAGGCCTGTCATTTCCGGTTCGAGTCGAACTTTTATTTTCACCTCGCTTTACTTTTAAATCTGGTTTCAGGCATTTTTGTCCCGATAAGCCATTTTTTGACCCCCTTTTATCCTTTTATTTTACCACTCATCATTTTATATCAGTGCATTAATTAGCCGTGGTATCTCATATATAGTTGATTTTCAATTATATATGTAATATCAATATCCTTCCAAAGCATATTACTAAATAAAAATAGGTACTTTGTAATGCATAGTACTATAATTATCCCTATCTTTGTCTTGTCAAAGCAAAAGAAAAGAACAAAATCATTCATAATTAAAAAAAGAAAAAATGAAAAACAATTTGAATTTCATCGAAAGCATTTCGACCGAACGCAATCATTCTGAATCTACCCTGGTTCCTGTTTCTGTAACAGCTGCTCGCATGGAGACTGTTCAGCCCCAGGTATTCGGTATTGCAGATCTCTGGAAGCTGGAAAGAAGCAGAAGAACCCGCAGTGTTCGTCGTCACTTTGCACTCTAAGATCAATAACCTGTTCACCCGAAAAATTTAAAAGTATGGACATTCAGAATACCCAAAGTCAGATGCGCAAAGGCGTGCTAGAGTTTTGTATTCTTTCCATCGTACGTCAAGGGGAAGTGTACCCCAGTGATTTGGTGGAAAAAATGAAAGCAGCCAACCTGCACATTTTGGAAGGTACCCTGTATCCGTTGCTGACGCGACTTAAGAATGCCGGGGTGTTAACCTATCGCTGGGTTGAAAGCAACAGCGGTCCTCCCAGAAAATATTTTGTTATGACCGACCAGGGGCTCGAATTCTACAAAGAGCTGGAAGCAACCTGGCAGGAACTGGCCAACGCTGTGGCAACCCTCACCAAAAACGAAAACAAAGAAACCATTACAACCAACCCAACTACCACTTCATTATCGTCGGGAGACAGTAATGAATGACCTTAAAAACATCATCATGAAAAAGGTAATCAACATCAATTTTCAGGGCAGGGTGATTCCAATTGAAGAATCTGCTTTTGAACTACTGAAAGCATATACCGACAGTTTGCGGCGCTGTTTTGCCCAAGAAGAAGGGAAAGACGAGATCATCAATGACATTGAAAGTCGCATCGCTGAATTATTTGGTGAAGTCCTGAAGAAGGGAAGCGTATGCATCACCGATGACCAGGTAAATGCTATTATAGATAACATGGGTCGCCCAGAAGACCTTGAACAAGGAACTACTACCGCAGGTACAGCAAACAATTCCGGACAACAAACAAGTGGTGGATCCGGCAATTTTACCAATCGAGGTCAGCTCTTTCGTGATGAGAACGATAAGATTCTGGGGGGTGTTTGCAGTGGGATTGCCAACTATTTTAAAATTGATCCATCTATTGTTCGGGTAGCTTTTGTTCTCGCTACCATTGGGTGGGGTTCGGGTACTTTGTTGTACATCGTTTTGTGGGTGATTCTACCCGGCTCTAAAGCCAAGCCAGAAACTCGCACCAAGCGACTCTTTAGAAATCCTGATGAAAAAGTGGTCGCCGGGGTGGCGAGTGGTATTGCCAGTTACTTCGATATTGCCGTTTGGATACCACGACTCATTTTTGCCTTGCCGCTGATTACAGGTCTGGGGGCATCGCTGATCAATACAGTATTTAATGTTTGGTATTGGAGTGATGAGCCGGTTTCCCGAATTGTGTTTTCTTCCTTTGGTGGTACCCTACTAATTATCTATCTCGTTCTCTGGGCAATCATTCCTGAAGCAAAATCTGCCTCAGAAAAATTAGAAATGCGGGGAGAGAAAGTTGACCTCAACAGCATTAAAACAACCATACAAGAAGATCTTCATTCTTTTGCCGCCCGTGCTGAAAAATGGGGAAAGGAAGTAAATGAAAAAGCACAAGACTTTGGCAAGGATGTTTCACAGACCGTGAAGTCATCAGCACAATCAGCTACCAGTGTGGTTACTCCGGTCGCAAAGTCGGGGATAAGTCGAATCGGAACAGCTATAGGCATCCTCTTCAAAGCATTTTTCATGTTCATCTTCGGCGTAGTTGCTTTGGTTCTTTTAATTACCCTGGTTGCCATACTTTTTGCGGGTGCTGCAGTTTTCCCACTGAAAAATTTTCTCCTGGAAGGGTTTGACCAACAATTCCTCGGTTGGGTCTTTTTGCTGCTGTTCTTTGGTACGCCAATTATCGCCCTGGTTACATCTCTGATTCGTCGAATGATGGGTGTGAAGCCGGGTAACAAGTACATTGGCTATACTTTTGCCGGCATGTGGGTATTGGGCTTGATCAGTGGATTGTTGCTGGTATCTTCTATCAAAAAAGATTTTAGTGTTAGGGTTCGTGAAAAACAAGAGAACACACTGACACAACCCAGTTCAGGAAAAATTTTTGTAAAACTGAAAGAAGCAAATATTGTTCGCCATTTCGGTCCTGGAATAAATATGACAGGCCTTGTTAGATTATTTAAAGACAGCATTCAAATCAGCAACATTGATTTGCGCATCGAGAAAAGTCCGGACTCACTTTATCATCTCAATTCAACACGAATCAGTAGCGGTAAAGACGATCAAAAAGCCGGGGCCAACTTATCAGCGATGCAGTTCGGTTTTCAACAACAGGATTCTGTCCTTATTCTTGACAGAGGCATCATTTTGCCTCCCGGTTCAAAGTTCCGCAACCAGCAGATGATACTTACTCTCCAGGTTCCCCTTGGGCAGAAGGTAATGATTGATCGTGCTGTAAAGAATAAGTTTTTTTATCTGAATCTGTCGAACATCAATTTTGCAGAAGTAGATGAAGTTGATGATTGGGAATTGGAAGAGTCTAATGAAAGCTGGAGAAGTGGTGTTGAATATGTGATGACTGAATCCGGCTTGAAAAAAACGGGTGTAACGGTTGAAGAAAAAAACTGGGATGACAGCGGAGAAAATAACGAGTATAATTCTCCTGATTCCCGCAAGTCCCGTCGCCAATTGGAACGTGAACTCGAGAGAAAAAATCGTGAATTGGAAGAATTAAAAAAGGGAAAAGATAATTTAGAAGAAACCCAAAAGGTGAACATAGAATCTTTCAACAATTCCAAACGAACAACAAGCTTCTTTGCCCGAATGACGGCAGCCTGGAATCAATCTGTACAAATACCGAGGGATAAAGTGACAACCGCTGCCATGCTGTTTTATCACAAGATGATGTAGGTTTGGTTTTTGATGCATAGTGGGCCCTTCTTTATAGATGGGCCCCTTTTATTTTTATACCCCCCTTGCATACCGTATTTTTGCCACCAAATTCTTATTAGATGAAAAATACTCCCTTCACCCCAATGCACATTGCACTCGGCGCCAAAATGGCTGAATTCGCAGGATACAATATGCCCATCAGTTACACGGGCATCAACGACGAGCATATAACGGTAAGAAAACAGGCAGGAGTATTTGATGTGAGTCATATGGGAGAATTTATTCTGAAAGGAGCCAATGCCCTTGATCTGATTCAGCGCGTGACAACAAACGATGCTTCCCGTTTAATAGAGGGCCAGGCCCAATACAGTTGCTTTACCAATGAGCAGGGGGGCATTGTCGATGATCTGATTGTATATTGTCTTTCCCCCCATCAATCATACATGCTGGTTGTCAATGCATCTAATATTGAGAAGGACTGGCAATGGTTAGAGAAACATAATAATCAGGGAGTCGAGATGCATAACATTAGTGACAAAACCTCTCTGTTGGCCATTCAGGGACCTGAAGCCAATAAGATCGTGCAGCAGCTTACTGATAAAGAAATCATGAACCTGAAGTACTACACTTTTGTTCGTGGTCAAGTTGCCGGCGTACCCAATGTGATTATTAGCGCTACCGGATATACAGGTGCAGGTGGAGTAGAAATATATTTTGAAGATAGCGATAACTCGGCTACAACCATCTGGAATGCCCTGATGGAAGCGGGTAAGCCATATGGTCTAAAACCTATTGGCCTTGGTGCCCGTGATACATTGCGATTGGAAATGGGTTATTGTTTGTATGGGAATGATATCAATGATACTACTTCCCCTTTGGAAGCCGGTTTGGGGTGGATCACTAAATTCACCAAACCATTTACAGCACATGATATATTATCTGTACAAAAAGCAACCGGTGTAACCAGAAAACTGGTGGGCTTTGAAATGGTGGATCGTGGTATCCCCCGACACGATTATCCCATACAAGATGAGGTGGGCAATACCATAGGCATTGTAACCAGCGGAACTCAATCGCCGTCTCTCGGAAAAGCAATAGGAATGGGCTATATCAATACTTCTCATTCCGCCGAAGGCAGCTTTATTTATGTGATGATTCGCCAACAACCTGTTAAGGCGATTGTAGTGAAGCCCCCCTTTCGCTAGTTAATAGTCACCTAACCGGCCGGTCGGTGACGGGTTTTCTCTTTACTATCAATACCCGCTCCTTATCGAGTAGCATATATCCATATTCATAACAAAAGAAATATTGCCTGCCCTGGCGATTGGTGTAAGTATGGGTAAAGAACTGAAACCTGAAACCTTGACTAAACAACCGGTATTGTGGTGCCCGGGCCATAAAGTGTTTGTTCCTTAAGAATCCTTCTAGAATCTTCCTATTCTTTCTCAGGTTCTGGTTGATGTTGCGCACATAAAGGTTTGTCTCACTATATGAGCGGTTATTGAATACATTTCTACAATATTCGTTGCAGAATTTTTTATCCGACCTGCCCTTGAGTTCTTTCTGGCAGGTCAGGCATTTTCTTTCCTGGTCTGTCATATCAATCGTTTTAGGTGAGTGAAAATAGCTGCCGTTTAATTCGGACACAAGCGTATTTGTACTTGGTGAATACCTTCAAAACACCCTGGATTCAATTGTAGTTAATTAGTTAAATCCGTTTATAAGTGGTTGTTATTCGTTTTTCGCTTTCCGGGGATGTCATATTTGTTCTGTCATCAGCAGCACATGCTGCTATTAATAAAAAAATCATTTTTATGAATCAGGTTAAAAACAAAGTCCAGTTGATCGGACATCTCGGGCAGGACCCCGACATCAAGACCTTCGGTGCCGACAAAAAAGTTGCCAACATGAGTTTGGCGACCAATGAGCAGTACAAAAATGCCCAAGGTGAAAAAGTTACTGAGACTCAGTGGCACTCCATAGTTGCCTGGGGTAAACTGGCGGAAATTGCTGAAAAGTATTTGTCCAAAGGAACTGAAGTAGTGGTAGAAGGGAAGCTGGTCAACAAACAGTACACCGACAAACAGGGCATTAAGCGGAATGTAACCGAAATTCAGGCCAATGAACTGTTGATCTTGTCGAAGAAGTAGATTCCTATACCGTGGCTGTTGTAGCATTGGAACAGTCCGCTTCACAGAAGTGTAGGATCTCGTGCCGGGCTGTTTATCAGATGGTTAGTATCTTTGCTGCATGACATCTCAACCCCCCGCACTTCACACGGTTTTGTCTCCTCGTTTGCTAGATTTATATGATATTTCCAACGCTGTTGTTGTTATCATAGACGTATTTAGGGCTACTTCTACCATAGCCACTGCTTTGTACAACGGGGCAACAAGGGTAATACCGGTTGATTCTGTAGATCAATGTATCCGAATCGGAAATGATACCGGGGGGATTACTGCAGGTGAAAGGGATGGAAAAGTAATTCCCGGTCTGTCCTATGGAAATTCGCCGGCTGAATATCCGCGTTCTTTTATAGAGAACAAGACATTGGTGCTCACCACAACCAATGGAACCCGCCTTTTGCATCAATCCTTGCAAAATGGGGCAGCCGATGTAATTACTGGCTCTTTTCCCAATCTGTCTGCAGTATGCAACTACCTGGTGCAACAAGACTTGCCGGTATTTTTAGGTTGCTCTGCATGGAAAGATAGGGTGAATGTAGAAGATGCGCTTTTTGCCGGAGCCGTTATTCATCGCATCAAACAAAAATTTACCATTCATTGCGACAGCAGCATGATGGCGGAACAACTTTACCTACAGCACAAGGATGATCTCCCCTCCTTCGTACGTCAAACTACTCATTGGCATCGTTTATCTGCCTATGGTCTTGAAAAAGACTTGTTGTACTGCATTTCAACAGATGTTGCCAACATTCTCCCGCGCTACAAAAACGGAGAATTACTTGTTCATGCCTAGATTCCATAAAGAATTTTCACTCCCCCATTTTATTTCCCCTCAGCTTATATAAATCCTACTTCCTCCGGCAAGAAATCTTCAGTCGGAAAAATTTTCGGAGGAGTGGGTTGGCCCTTTGTGTAATCTGTTGTTGCTATCCCTCGCCTAGTTTTCCACAATTTGTTAAATAACAGTACCCTGCAGTTCAAAAGATGCAACATGGTTGGGAAACCCTGCTGCTTTTCGTTACTTTTGCAAATTGCCCTTTTTGAAAAAAATCGAAAAATTTCAGATTCGGAAATGGCGATGAGGGAGTAATATTTCGTGAACTATGGCATTACCCTATCTCATTAAACACATCCACAACAGCGGCACTGATGAAGTGATAAGACGTGGCAAGAGAATACATGCCTTGGGTAACATTGAATTGGTAGAATACGATGATCTTTCCGGACATGTAGTAATGCGGGTGAAAGATGATGGATATACTACTTACTATAAAATTCATATCTACAAATACAAGGATCCCGCTTCATTAACCCTGCGATGTACCTGTCCATATAACTTATCAGAAGTTTGTCGCCATAAGGCGGGTGCTCTTTTTTATTTACAGGATCTGTTGGATAAAAATATGCTGGGTGATCAGGAACTGGAATATGACCAGCGTCATACGGTTGTAAAAATGAAGCAGCTGGATCTGAAAATGATTCGCTTATTTTCTTCCCCTTCCAATTTTGAATCGGCCGAAGATTTTCTACGTACTGGCAGGGCTCATGTACTCGAGGCCAAAGATGAGTGTGTTAAGGCCAGGGTCGATTGGGAAGGGGTATCTTATCAGGTACTGATCAAAAAAAATGAAGAACGCAATTTTGATACCAGTTGTTCCTGTAAGTCTGAAAAATCGCATCCCCTTTGTGTGCACAAAAACATTGTTTTCTTACAGCTGATGCGGAATTTTGGTGCCGGATATTTTGATACCATTCGCAATTTAGACAAAGAGAAGAACAAGTTGCTCGCACTCTATGGGTATTCTTTAAGCGATGATCTGACCGGAAAATTTGAGTTCACTTATAATCAGGGCAAACCATTTCTGCGATTATTGGATCCAAGTATCAGAAGAGTTGAGCCATCAGTTTCAATAGCGGCGGCTGCAGATGAGTTTGCTGTTGTCACATCTCCTGTGCTCAGAGAAAAACTGGTAACCAGCACAACTACAGCAGGACCTTCCATATCCGCCTCCACGCAGCAGTTGGGTGTGGTGATTGCGATGGACAAAGATCAGTTTCAGCCGGTTCAATTCATTGGAATTACGGGGGAAGCGAGTGAAGAAAAAGCGGGGTATGTTTCTAAAGTAACAAGACTAGATGTAACCCGTTATGTGAATCAAGAGCACCTCGATGAGTCAAATAAACTGACACTTGAGCATCTAAGGAAGCTTCAGCCCATGGAGGTGAGCAAGTTCATCGATAAGAATTCACCTTTCGCTGGAATTTGGGAAAATATTGTTCACCAACAACAAGATGGATTGCCCGATGAAACCTTTGACCTCATGGTGGAATACCTTTTTCCCCGCATGCGTCAGCTGTTCCGTCATCTTTCCGGCTCCTCCTTCTTCTTTTATCTCCCCAAAGGAAAAACTTTTACCAGTGCCCAACTCAAGCAAATTGAAGTTGCTAGTGATACAATTGTTCCTGAATTTTCAATTCAATACCTGAATGGGAATTATGAAGTTTCCTGTAAAGTAGCAACCCCGGAAGGACTATTTGCTTTATCAGAAAATGGATGGAATACTCCTCTTTTTTTCAACATCGAGAGTCGATTTTACTTGTGGCAGAAAAAAGAAGACATAAGTCAGGTTGCTCGCTTTTTACCCGAAGGCACCCTGGTTATTCCTGCAGCTGAATGGCCTTCAGCCTTGGCTACTACTATCATCCCCCTTTCCCGTGAATACCGCGTTCATTTTGGTAATCTTCCCCGAGAAGAGGTCAAAGATGAAAAACCACAGATGAAAGTGGTGCTGAGAGAGAAAAAAGAAAACCTGCTTTTTCAGCCTGTTTTCAATTACCGGGGCTATGAAGTGAAACCCGGTGACAAAGAGCAAATCTATCTGCCATTGCCCGACCGTTTGTTGGTAATCAAGCGTCAAATGGCTGCTGAGCGTGCATTTTATGACAGAATTGCCTCCCTACACCAGGGTTTCTTCAAGACCGATGATGGTGCGCTGGCGCTCAAAGGATCTGAGGTGCTGAAAAACAACTGGTTCTTTCTTTTTGTAGATGCAGTTCAGGAAGAAAATATTCCTATTCAAGGCTTGGACACTTTGAAAAATTTTCGATTCAACACTTCCAAACCTTCTACCAAAATTTTTATTAGCAGCCATACCGACTGGTTTGATGCCAAAGTTGAAATCAGCTTCGGACAGCAAAAAATTACAGTTGATGATGTAAAAAAAGCGCTTGCCAACAAACAACAGTTTGTTCAACTACAAGATGGTTCTCTCGGTATTTTGCCTGATGAGTGGTTAAAGAAATATGCCCTGCTTTTCAGGGTAGGTGATGGCAAATCTGGCAGTATGAAGTTGAGCAAATATCATTTCAGCGTTATAGAAGAGTTATACTTGCAACGGGATGAGCAAGAGCTTTATTTTCAGTTGGAAGAAAAATACGAAAGGCTTCGAGAGAATCATTCCATACAACCCATTGATCCACCGGCACACTTGAAAGAAGTATTGCGACCCTACCAGCAAAGTGGCTTTCAGTGGTTGAATTATTTGAGGGAAGTAAAGTGGGGTGGCATCCTAGCTGATGACATGGGATTGGGAAAAACCATTCAGGCACTAAGTTTTTTACATCACCTAAAACAGGAAAACGGTTCCCTTCGGGCATTGGTGGTTTGTCCGACCACCCTTCTTTTCAACTGGCAAAATGAGATTGAAAAATTTACACCCGGCCTTGGTTTCTATGTTCACCACGGTAGTTCAAGGACAAGAGATTTTCTGAGAAAGCAGGGCATAGACATCATTATAACTACTTATGGTACCCTGCGAAGCGATATTCGTCAGTTGGTTGAAATTCCTTTCGATTATGTTGTTCTGGATGAAAGCCAGGCGATCAAGAATCCGGGAAGTAAGGTTACGCGTGCAGCCGGCTTGCTGAAAGCAGCCAATAGACTTTGTCTCAGCGGTACACCACTCCAAAACAACACATTCGATATTTTCGCTCAAATGAACTTTTTAAATCCCGGGATGCTGGGATCGATGGAAATGTTCAAACAGGAGTTTTCTATACCCATAGATAAATTTGGAGAAAAGGAACAAAAAGAGCACCTCAGAAAATTATTGTATCCTTTTATTTTGAGAAGAACCAAGGAGCAAGTGGCGCGCGATTTGCCGGAAAAACAGGAAATGGTTTTATTCTGTGAGATGGGTGAAGAGCAAAGAAAAATTTATGATGCTTATCGAAATGATTATCGAGACAGGATACTTGGTATTGTCGATGAACAAGGTATTCAAAAATCACAGCTAACCATACTACAGGGATTGATGAAACTGCGTCAAATCTGTGACAGTCCGGCCATTGTCAAAGAACAGGAACAGTACCCAAATCATTCTGTTAAACTGGAAGAGCTTGGTCGTGAAATCACTGAAAACATTAGCAACCACAAGGCATTGGTCTTCTCTCAGTTTCTTGGTATGCTGGCTTTGATCAAAGAAAAAATGAAAGAGCTGGGAGTAGCTTATGAATACTTTGATGGTAGTAGTTCGGTTACTGAACGTGAAAGAGCCATCCGTCGTTTTCAGGATGACGATAGTTGTCGGGTATTCCTTATTTCATTAAAGGCAGGCGGTGTGGGATTGAACCTTACAGCAGCAGATTACGTATATATCGTTGACCCCTGGTGGAATCCGGCAGTAGAACAACAGGCCATTGATAGAACACATAGAATCGGACAGACCAAAAATATATTTGCGTATCGCATGATATGCAATGATACTGTCGAAGATAAAATTCTAAAACTTCAGGAACGAAAGCGGAGTCTTGCAAGAGACCTGATAACCGATGATGAAGGTTTTGTTAAGAGCCTCACCCGCGAAGATGTCGAATACCTATTTAGTTAAATCCTGATGGGGAAAGTTATTTCTTCCTCATTTCAGCAGCAGCCAGCATAGATTCAGGGCTCTTATGGAATTCAGCCTTACACTCTGCAGAACAAAATCCGAGCACATCGTTTTTGTAATGAACGGTATCAGAAATGCCCGCAGTCACGGGCATACCACATGCAGGATCATTGGCGTTGTTCACAAGAGAAACATCATAATGAGGGGTAGGAGACTCCTGCATGACAGTGCTATCGGAATTGGATTTGGAGCCACTGCCGGGTTCCGACCCACAACTGGCAAACACAACCATATATGTACAAATGCCTATAAACAGAAGTGAATGTATGTATTGATTCTTTTTCATGTCAATGAGTTTAATTCAGGTAAATGATTCCTCGGTAAAAATACCTTTTACAAAGGTATCTGAAAAGCAAAGGCAATGGACAGAAGTCGGAAATTTATAACCATTCTTTGATGTTGGGCTTTCAAAAGACAGGATTCACCGATTTTAAGGATTTGAATACCAACTATCCGCGTAGTTTTCCGTTTGAATCTAATGATACTGCATTGCTGTGATTCGGTTGTACCTTTGCAAATGATGAAAAATTCCCTTATGCGTCTTGCACTTCTTTTTTTTCTGTTGGTCGGGTACTCAATTTCCGGGAATACCCAGACAGTTGGTACCGTTCGTGGAAAATTGATGGATTCGGTTAACAAACAATCATTGAAAGATGCTACCATAGCTATTCTGGATGCTCGTGATTCTACCCTCGAAGTATTCGGACTCGCTGCTGCTGACGGAAGCTTCAGCATAACCAACATACCCTTTGGGGCAATGATCTTACAGGTAAAATTTGCCGGCTACGAGTTATGGGAAAAAAAGCTGGTTTTTTCAAAGGAAAATGCGACAGTGAACATGGGGAGTATCTATTTAAAGATAGCAGCGGGAACCTTGGGTGAAGTAACTGTTACAGCTTCCCCTGTACAGATGAAAAAAGATACAGTTGAATTTACAGCAGGAGCTTTCAAAACTAAGCCAAATGCTGTAGCAGAAGACCTTTTGAAGAAAATACCCGGTATGGAAGTAGACAAAGATGGCACCATCAAGTCTCAGGGTGAAGTGGTACAGCGGGTTCTGGTGAATGGAAAGCGCTTCTTCGGCGATGACCCTAAGATGGCGACCCGCAACTTACCACCCGATGTAATTGACAAGATCCAGGTATTCGATGACCAGAGTGATCAGGCAAAATTTACCGGCTTCGATGATGGCAATCGGGTGAAAACCATCAACATTACTACTAAAAAAGACATGAAAACCGGTGCTTTTGGAAGGGTGGTTGCGGGAATAGGTTCTGATGAACGTTACGATGAAAGTTTTAACCTCAGTCTGGTTAAGGGTGAGCGACAAATTACTTTGTTGGGGCAGGCCAATAACATCAACAAACAAAATTTTAGTCAGAACAACATTGGAGGTGGGCGCGGTGGAATGGGAGGAGGAATGGGCGGTGGAACCATGGTAATTGCCATGGGTGGCGGTGGTTCCGGTGGCGGTGGTGGAACCGGCAGTGGCATTACTTCGGTATTGGCAGGAGGAATCAACTATCGTGATGCTTGGAGTCCGAAGACCGATGCCTATGGCAGCTATTTTTACAACCGACCTTCCACTTTTGTTTCGCAGAAGAGCAATTCGCAGAACATTTTCAATGCAGATTCTTCTATCTTCAATAATTCACAATCTGAATCGGATACACGGAATGAGAACCATCGGTTTACCTTTAACCTTGAAAATCGGATGGATTCCAGCAACACATTAATATTCCGTCCCAATGTTGTATTTCAAAACAGCCAGCCTACCAGTGTTTCATCGAATTTGACTACTGCAGGTCCAAAAGGGGTTTTGGTGAATGAGTCGCAGTCCAGAAACAACAGTGTTCGAAGTGGCTATAATGTAAACGGGTCCTCTCTCAGTTTCCGACATCGTTTTGCAAAGAAGGGGCGTACATTGTCTTTCGAATTGGGTTTCTCAGGCAGCCAGAATCAGGGGGAAGGATATACTTATTCAGTCAATTCCTTTTATCTTCCTTTCAAGAGAACAGATACCATCAATCAATTTTACCGAGACACATCAAGGTCCCTCACCCTGAATCCATCTGTATCCTACACTGAGCCCATTGGAAAGAAGGGGAACCAGATGCTTGAAATCAGATATAGCCACAATTACGTCAATAATGTTTCTTCCACAACTACCTACAACTTCAATTCTGTTGCAGGCAAGTACACCCAGTTTGATAGCTTGTTCAGCAATTCGTTTGATTTTACATCATCTGCCAATACCGTTAACCTGAATTATCGTATTCAGCAAACCAAGTACAACCTTAATTTTGGAAGTGGGGTTCAGTTCATGGATATCAATAGCTTGAATACTACGAAAAATGTATTGGTTGCCCGGAGTTTTGTTAACCTGACTCCGCAGGCGAATTTCACGTATAACTTCACCCGCACGAAGAGTCTGCGTATGTTTTACAATGGCCGAACAGGTCAACCATCCAACACCCAGTTGCAGCCAATCTTGACTACTACTGACTCTGTGAATTTCCAAATTGGTAATCCCAATCTTCGTCCACAGTTCACTAATAGCTTGCGCGTTTTATACTCTTCCTTTGATCCATTTACCCAACGCATCATTTTTGCTACCATTAATGCTACCATCATTAATCATGACATTCAAAGTTCAGTCACGATGT
>JBJTTC010000020.1:0-10500 GCA_046079965.1 Sediminibacterium sp.
TGACTCATTCCTACAACCCCGGTTAAGGACTTTGATTTACTTGTGCGTGCTTTCCCGTCATTGGTGGTATACAAATTATCACCGGTGGAGTCGGCCGGGAAAGTGATATGGCTTTCCCCCCCGATACCAAACCAATCGAAAGTTCCATGCTTTTTGGTCACCAGGTGCATTTTGAAGGTAAGGTCCTGATAATAAGGTGTTGCTGTTCCTGTTCCTACACTCAATCCAAGTGACTGAATAGCGGCTACCAGCGAGTATCTGTAGTCCACCAGGTAAGATGATTTTTTATCTTTTTTCAATGGACCTTCCGCGCCGAATTCAAAACCGTTGAAGCCCATCTGTCCTAAGAACTCATTTTTTTCTGCATTTCCATTGCGCATGCGCAAGTCGAATACCCCTGCAATGGCATTGCCATATTGTGCAGGGAAAGCGCTCGTAACAAAATCAGAATTTTTCAGGGTATTGGTATTCAGCATGGTCACGGGTCCGCCGGTCGATCCGGCAGTGCTGTAGTGATTGGGATTGGGAATATCAATACCATCCATGCGCCAAAGGACCCCCGAAGGTGAATTACCTCGTATAACAATGTCATTACGGGCATCGTTGGGACCACTCACGCCTGCAAAGTTTTGTGCCATCCTGCTGGGATCATTGCGGGTACCCGAATATCGAACTGCTTCATCCATACTTAATTGACGTGAACTCACAACGATGCTTTCATTCAAAGCTTTGAATTTTGATTTGCCGGAGGCAACTACTACTTCCTTCAATTGTTGCACCGACTCCCGGATTTTAATTTCCAGTACTACTTCTTTGGAGGAGGTTACTTCAATGTTATTCAGAAGGGCATCTTCATATCCTATGCGGCTGATGCGCAAACGATGTCTTCCGACAGGTACGCCGGTTATGTAGAAGCTTCCGGAGGAAGAGGAGAGAACGAGGGGTTGACCATTTCCGGTTTCCAAACGAATGCTTACTCCAGACAGTGGTTGTAATGACTGCTCATCGATGATGTTTCCACGAATGGTCTGCACAAGATTTTGGGCCATCAAGCTGGTTACCATTGTCGAAAGGAGAAATGAAACCGTCAAGAAAACAATTTTTTTCATATAATCGGTTTTTGTGTGGGGTACTATTGAATACGTGATTGAAGTTGTGTGAGGATTCGATCGGAAATCTTTTGACTACCTGATAATCCGGATAAAAAATTTTCAGCAATGATTTTTTTAGCAGAAGGGTCGGAAACCGACAGGAGTTCACGCCGATTTTTTTTCAACAGGAACCAGTCCCCTTTGTTACCAGACTTATTGGGAATAAGGATTGGTTCATTCCCATTGTACTGAATTGTCTCGCCCGATGAACTGATTTTTTCAACCAGCGACCATTCGTTGCCTCCTGCGATAAAAGTAAAAAACTCACCATCTATGCTTTCAATTTGCAGGTCACCCAATCTGGCAGTTAGTATTTGTTGTGCTGTATAAACCTGTTTTTTGGCTTGCTCCACCGATTTAAAAGCAATAGTGGGTCGGGTTCTGTTCTGGTAGAACGCTGTCCCTTCCAGAACATTACCATTCGATAGTGTAATGCGAGCTGGAACTTCTTTTCCTGAGGGTAATTGAGGTTGGGCATAGAGTGTTGTCACTTGAACTAAGATGCCGGCAAAAAGCAAAAGGATGGTCTTTTTCATACAATAGATTTTTTAATGTTTGATGACACAATGCTCCCGATTTTAACTTTGTCGTTCAGATGGGAAGGGAGTGAATTGTAGTTTGGATGGAGTGAATGGTTATTCATGGGTTACTATAGGCACGGAAATAGAGTATTGAAGGAGCGTATAAGTAGGAAAAAGTATCTTTGCAGACATTTTTCATTTGAAATAATATGATACCAGCAAAATCTTACGCTGCCTTCAGCCAATCAACTCCCCTCTCGCCGTATGCATTCGATCGCAGAAACCTTCGCCCAGATGATATTCACATCAAAATTCATTATTGCGGAGTATGTCACAGTGACCTACACCAAGTAAGGGATGAATGGGGTGGGGCCAAGTATCCTATGGTGCCCGGACATGAGATTGTAGGTGAAGTGGTTGCAGTCGGCTCTGCGGTGAAGAAGTACAATCCAGGTAATAGGGTTGGCGTAGGCGTGATGGTTGACTCTTGTTGCAGTTGCCCCAGTTGTAATCGACAGATGGAGCAGTACTGTGATGAGGGCATGACAGGTACCTATAATAGTTTCGAGCGGGATGGGGTTGGTATTACCCAGGGAGGGTATTCCTCTGATATAGTTGTTAAGGAGAGATTCGTGGTGGGCATATCCGATGGATTGGATATGGCTGCAGTGGCACCACTGTTGTGTGCCGGTATCACTACGTATTCACCTTTGAAATTTGCAGGCGTTACCTCTGGTATGCGCGTAGGGGTGGTAGGTTTGGGCGGGTTGGGACACATGGGGGTAAAGTTTGCTGCTTCTTTTGGTGCAGAAGTGACAGTGATCAGTACTTCGCCCACAAAGGAAGCAGATGCACGCAGACTAGGTGCTCATAGATTTTTATTAAGTACCAATAAGGAGGAAGTGAAGAAGCATGCCGGCTATTTCGATGTGCTGCTCGATGCCATTTCAGCCAACCACGATTATACCGATTTCATTCGGATGCTTACGCTGGAAGGAAAGTTATTGGTAGTAGGGTTGCCAATCGAAGCCCCCCGAATTGCTCCCGGTGCTTTGATCTCGAAGCGAAGAAGTATCATCGGATCTATGATCGGAGGTATGAAGGAAACCCAGGAGATGTTGGATTACTGCGCTGAAAAAAATATTGTATCGGATGTGGAAGTCATTCCCATTCAATACATCAATGATGCTTATGAACGCATGTTGCGGTCGGAAGTAAAGTACAGGTTTGTGATTGATCTGTCCACACTGTAGTCATAACTATTGGGATTTTCTAACCCCTAATAATCTCTTTCTTTAGAATGGAGCCATAAAAAAGTCCGCCCAAGGCGGACCTTTTTATTCAAGTGATGGGAGACTTCTTAATAAAGCACTTTCTTGGCAACAAAATTTCCATTGGCATCAAAAGCCACTGCATATCTTGTATTGTTGGCATTGATCAATACCAGATATCCCATTGTAGTTCCGTTTGATTTTAAAAGATCAGCTTTGTTGAATACATAGTTTGGGAAAGTAGCGGATAAAAAACTCAGTACTGAAGACGGCAGTGCCAACTGAGCGATGTTCACCATTTCGCAATCCTTTGCAGGCAATGCAACCCTCTTTTCAAACCCACCATTTTTATTGAAGAGAGTAGCGAAAGCACCATTGTTTTTAGAAATTAGTACATACGCTCCCTCCCTTGTTTTGAAAGCTTTCAACAAGGTATCACCGGGGTAATTGGAATTCATGTAAGAACGGATACTTGGCGGAACATCATTCAATGCAACTGTGTCTTTGCATTTTCCGTTCCTCTCCTCAAAGAGGCCTCCCCAATGCCAGCCGGTTCCATTCAAATCGCTCTTTTCTCTCTGCTCCAATACCTTTTTGAAACTGCCATCGGCATTAAATTCCAGCGCAATTGGCTTATCGTTCAGCCGGATGATGGCAATATAGGCCTTGACCACTCCGCTAGCATCTTTTACTACAAATGCCTTCAGTGGAGCAAAGCCAGTGTAAGTATTGCTCAGGTAATTTTGAACCAACGAGGGCAAAGCGCTGAAGGGAATGGTATCACGTTTCAAACCCTTATCGCATGAGTGCATTATATAAACCGAATCGGAAGAACCACCGTTGGTTGAATTCGAAGTATTCAGCGAGATGGCAATGGCTCCGCCGGATGCATTGCTGTTGGATGAGTTGCTGTTGCTGGGGTTGACCTGGTTACCTGAAAATTCTTTTTGACAGGAACTAAGTGCGATCATACTTGCCAGAAAGACAAGACAATAATTGATCATGTTGTTAAGATGCTTTTGCATGAGTTGAAATTTTAAAAATGAATAAATGATTGTTGAGAAATAGAATGCCTAACAATCGGATTTCAACCGGCAGTATAAGATATACAGGTCACAGGGGTGGAAGGGCTTATTAGAAATCAACCGCTCCCCGACAGTATAGTTGAAGAATAAAATTTTCTTTCGGGCAAGGAGACTTGAGGGTATTCCCTTGTTATTGTGTGTGGTGGTGGTTGAAGCTTGAAGACTGTTGCTGAATGGTGGGATTGCATGAAGGGGAGAAGGTATCGCGATAGGTTTGTTTATTTCAGGGGCATGGGTACTAACTTTTTTATCCTCAGTAAAAACTGTTTGGTGTGTCTGCTTGCCAAAGGGTACGAACACCAGGAGCAATTGTATGTATCCGAGCAAAGAAGACATTTGAAAGCTTTTGATTCAGGTAGAATGGAGATACCCAAAAGATTAGATACGGAAATGCGAAGCGCGTTACCAAAAAAATGTTAAGGATAGATCAGTGAGGAGGGATGCCCTTTAGCAAAGACAATTAGGGCACTTCAAATTTATTTTTATAAGCAGTTATAAGTTTTTATAAATGCTTATATGTATATCAATGATTAACAGTTTTATAAAAAGATTTTTGCTTAATGAATGCTCGGAAACGGGAATAAAAGTAAAATAAATACGATGTGTAATGTGTTAATTGATTGTATGTTAAAATAATCATTTGGCTTTGAAATCCTTTATAGGAACGCATTTTGGCCAGCCGGGCGTTTTGGCATTGATTTGTTTAATTGTTTTCAATTTTTCAAATAATAACCTTTAAAATTTAGCATTTTATCAACTTTTCGTTAACTTGTATGTTCAAAAATGGTTGATAGAGGATTGTGCGCGACTGGTTTTGAAATACGATTGCTTTAACCAAACCCCACATATATGAATCTACTACTTGATGCGTCTTTCAAGGCGATCGAAAACAACAACTATGTTGCTTTCACGTTCTTCGTAGGCACTATGGCCATGATGGCTGCTGCTGCCTTTTTCTTCATGGAAGTGAGTAACACCAGTAAAGAGTGGCGGACATCCGTTCTGGTATCCGGCCTCATTACCTTTATTGCTGCTGTTCACTACTATTACATGCGTGGTTACAACCTCGAAACAGGTTCATCACCCGTTTTTTTCCGTTATGTTGACTGGCTGTTGACTGTGCCCCTGATGTGTGTTGAGTTTTACCTCATCACCAAGAAGGCCGGTGCTACTTCCGGTTTGCTGTGGAAACTCATTCTTGCATCTGTTGTGATGCTGGTTACAGGTTACTGGGGTGAAGCCATTGATCAAGCTCATAGCTGGCAGTGGGGTCTCGCTTCCGGTCTCGCTTATTTCTACATCGTTTATCTGGTGTGGATGGGTGATGTTGCCAAATTGGCTGGTGCTACTTCTCCGGCTGTTGCACAAGCTGTTAAAACACTTGGATGGTTTGTACTGGTTGGTTGGGCTATCTACCCAATTGGTTATATCCAGGGAACAGAAGGCGGTTTATTCGGTATGAAAATGAACTTTGGCCTTGACATGGATGTGATTTACAACATCGGTGATGCCGTGAACAAAATCGGTTTCGGTCTGGTGATTTATGCATTGAGCAGAAAAGAGGCTTAATTCATAACCATTCTTAACTGAATACATTAAATAATGGGTACCCAGGTACCCATTATTTATTTATACCCATGAGAAGCCATTATCAATATATAATTGTCGGCGCCGGATCTGCCGGATTGCAATTGGCAGATGCCCTTTTGAACGACCCCGGCTTACCGGCTGAATCTTTGCTGATCATAGAGGCATCAACAGAGCACGAGGAAAAGACCTGGTGTTTCTGGTATGAAGAAAAACATCCCTTCCAACACCTGGTAAAAAAGCAGTGGAGCAATATTGCTTTCCGTGCCGATGGAACTTCTGTGAGGGCAGAACTTCCCGGACTCTGTTATCAATATATATCAAGTTCTGATTTCTATGGGTACCAGCTCACGAAACTTCGCAATGATCACCGGGTTGATTTTCTATTCGATCGGGTGAAGTCGGTTCATCTTTACAATGGCCTCCCGCAAGTACATGCTGAAAAGGAAGCCATCACTGCTAACTATGTATTTCATTCCCACCATTTGACAACTTCCCCTGCTGCTCCCACATTATGGCAGCATTTTTTAGGATGGGAAATTACTACTGACTCAGATGTATTTGATCCGTCAACCGCTACCCTGATGGATTTTTCAGATGCCGGATCATCTGAAGAGGTTTTTTTTCATTATGTACTTCCCTACAGTGCAAGGCATGCCCTGGTTGAATGTACATTTTTTTCGAAAGAAATACTTGGCTCTGCTGAGTATGAAAAATTATTGGAGCGCTACATTGAATCTAAATGGACGAACAAGTATCGCATCGTAAACAGAGAGACCGGGAAGATTCCCATGACGTTGGCTCTACCCTCGCCCTTTCCGCTGCAATCCGGGATCATACCCATAGGTACTGCTGCAGGCTGCATCAAAGCGTCTACCGGCTACTCATTTACAAGAGTGATGCGACATACCCGACAAATCATGGGGTATCTAAAAAAAGAATCAACACAAATAGTTCCGCCTTCCACCAAACGATTCTTATTTTATGATCGATTGTTCCTGTCGCTGATACAAAAATATCCGATACAAATGTCCGGAATCTTTGCCGGGTTGTTTAAGAAAAATAAGATTCAGCGTATTTTGAGCTTTCTGGATGAATCAACCCGAATATCAGAAGAAATAAAAATTTTTTCAAGGCTTCCCAAAAAACATTTTTTGATGGTTTTGTTCAATCCTAAAAAATAATGCAAGTCTGGTATCAGCAACTTCGTTTACAATTGATGCTGGCTGCCCTCCTGGTAGCCGTATGGGTATTTTTATTTACCCCCTCCCAGGATACCCAGTGGATTTTTTTTCTCATCATGATCATTGCCACCGGAGTTCCCCATGGATCTCTTGATTTTTACATTGAGCAGTCACAATTTACGCTCGCAAAAAAATCTTTCTCCATTGGGCGTTTCTTTTTGCGCTACCTGCTCAATATGTTTGTATATGCCATCATCTGGTTTTGGATGCCCTCCATCGCTTTACTGATTTTTATATTTCTTACAGCGTATCACTTCGGGCAGATTGATTGGCCCTTTCACCGACCCGGGTTGATAAATACCTTGCTCTTTTCTCTGCAGGGTTTATTTCTAATTATCTATATCATTACCATTCAACTGCAAGAAACTGCACCCGTACTTGATTTGTTGACAAATGATATTTTTCCGGCCGGTTACTGGCAACAGACCGGACTCATTTATTCCACCATTGCTGTAGTGGGTCTTGCGGTGCTTTTGATTTTGGTTCCGCTGTACGAGTACTCAAAAGGAACTTCTCCCATAAAAATTGCGGGTTGGTGGTTACAAATGGTTTTCTGGTGTCTTTTCTTTTATAAGATGCCTCTTTACATAGGTTTTGCCTTTTACTTTGGGTGCTGGCACTCTTTGCTCTCCTTCGATTTAATCAGGCAGCAATTAAATTTACCTCCAACTACTGCCGGCTGGTGGCAACTGATACAAAAAGCCATTCCTTTCTCTTTGGCAGCGCTGGGCGGTATAGCAGGCTTGTTGTATTTTTTCTCTGCTAACTGGCATCTAAAAACAAGCATGGGTTATATTTTCATGGGCATAGCTATTTTAACTCTTCCCCACTTGCAGGTATTTTCCCGATTGGTGCAGTTTGTTTCAGCCAATACATCCAGCAAAAAAATTAGAGAATAACCTCCTGTGAAGGTTTAAATAATAAGGCTTAAATTTCGATATGAAGGAAGCCCAATTAAAGAAAACGCTATCTCCGCTTTTGCTATGGGCACTAGGTGTAGGGTATGTAATATCAGGTATGTACTTTGGTTGGAATCTAGGTCTATCGAAAGGGGGAACATTTGGGATGTTGTTTGCTATTCTTTTAGTGATATTATTATACACTTGTTTCACCTTTTCCTATGCTGAATTAGCCAGCGCTATTCCAAAAGCTGGTGGTGTATTTGATTATGCTGCCCGTGCATTTAATAAAAATGTAGGATTTATAGCCGGCATGGCACAATTGATTGAATTTATATTTGCACCTCCCGCAATAGCCATTGCAATTGGCACCTATCTGCATCTTAGTTTTTCTGACATTTCAATTTTAATAGCTTCCATTACTGTATATGTCATTTTTACTGCAATAAACATATATGGTATCCGTATTGCTGCAAGTTTTGAATTTGTTATTACAGTTCTTGCTGTTTTTGAATTAATGTTATTTATATTCCTTACTCTTCCCCAATTTTCCATGAGCACTTTTTCCATAAAACCCTTTATAAATGGATGGAATGGAGTATTTGCTGCAATTCCCTTTGCAATCTGGTTCTTTTTGGGGATTGAAGGTCTGGCAAATGTTGCGGAAGAGTGCATAAAACCACAAAGAGATATTGTTTATGGTTTTGGGAGTGCATTATTGACATTGATCATACTTTGTATACTTGTGTTTTTTTCTGCTGTTGGTGTTCAAGGCTGGGAGGCAATCGTATATCTACCTGATGGAAAAACTTCCGACTCTCCTTTGCCTATGGCATTGGGAAAAATATTCTCCCAATCTCATATTTTTTATCAATTATTGGTTGGAATTGGTTTATTTGGTTTATTAGCCTCATTTCATGGATTATTACTTTCAGGGGGAAGAGCTACTTATGAAATGGGAAAATCGAGTCAACTTCCTGCATGGTTGGGAAGTATCCATCCCACGTTTAAAACCCCTGCCAATGCACTTATTTTCAATTCAGTTATAGGAATAATAATTGTCTTTACAGGCGCCACTGCCGAAATTATTACACTATCAGTTTTTGGAGCAATATCTTTATACATCATGGCTATGCTTTCAATGATTCGGTTAAGAAAATGTGAACCCAACCTGATTCGTCCTTTTCGCGTTCCCGGATATCCTTTTACTCCTTATATTGCTTTAGTGATATCCTTGATAGCATTGATTTCAATTATCTGGTATAACCTACAACTTGCTGTAGGATTTTTTTTAATTCTGGCAATCAGTTTTTTCATATATAAAAAGAAAAGATGACTACAACTCAATCTATCTTAGAAGCAGTTAAATCTCATCCAGCCGGAAAAGTAAAAATTGCGGTTTGTGATATGGATGGAATACTTCGGGGTAAATATATTTCTACTGAAAAATTTCTTTCTGTAGTTTCATCCGGAGTAGGATTTTGTGATGTCGTTTTTGGCTGGGACATGGTTGATCAGGCCTATGATAATGTAAGTTTTACTGGATGGCATACCGGTTATCCGGACGCAAAAGTAGAAATTCGTCTCGAAACTTTTCGAAGCATTCCATGGGAAAATGATTTGCCTTTTTTTCTGGGCAAGTTTGTCAAGGCATCCGGAAGACCACTGGAGATATGTCCTGTACAACTTCTGCAAACGGTAATCACCAAAGCGAAGCGGTCTGGCTTTACTGCCCAGTTTTCACAAGAATTTGAGTGGTTTAATTTTTTGGAAACGCCTGAAACATTTTATCAAAAAGGGGGTCGTGGACTGACTCCCCTGACTCCCGGAATGTTTGGCTATTCTATTTTACGTAGTACAGAAAAGAACGCCTATCTCTCCACTCTCTTCAACGATTTGGCTAAATTTCAGATTCCTTTAGAGGGATTACACACAGAAACTGGTCCCGGAGTGTATGAGGCAGCTATTCAATATGCGGATATCTTAACGTCTGCCGATCGCGCTGTTTTATTTAAAACTTCCGTAAAAGAAATAGCAAGACTAAATGGTTTAATGGCCACGTTTATGGCCAAGATAAGCGAGCAACTACCCGGCTGCAGTGGACATGTGCACCAGTCACTTTGGGATTCCTCCGGCAAGAAAAATCTATTTTACGATAAAAAGGACATCAACAATATGAGTGGTCTCATGAAAAATTATATAGCAGGACAACTTTATTGTTTGCCACATATCTTACCCATGGTAGCTCCTACCATCAACTCATATAAGCGACTGGTAGAGGGAGCATGGGCACCCACAACAGTAACTTGGGGCATTGATAATCGAACAGTTGCACTTCGTGCTTTACCCGGGGGCAGCAATTCGAGTCGACTGGAAACAAGGGTTGTAGGAAGCGATACGAATCCTTATCTCGCGATGGCTGCATGTTTGGCTTCCGGCTTATATGGCATTCAACATAACATGAAGCTAAATCAACCTGCAGTGATTGGTAATGGTTACCAGGATATGTCTAATGGTCGTTTCCCCAACTCTTTATCCACTGCTACAACTATTATGAAAGAATCATCACTTGCCAAAGAATTACTTGGTAAAACGTTTGTTCAACATTTTACTGAAACCCGTGAATGGGAAGTAAAACAATATGCAAAAGCTGTCACCGATTGGGAAACTCGCCGTTATTTCGAAATAATATAACAATTGCTGATATGTCTGTAGTTCAATTTAATTTTCCTACTATCATCC
>JBJTTC010000021.1:0-7005 GCA_046079965.1 Sediminibacterium sp.
AGGGAATATTTTGCATTGCTTTCTGAATATGGCATCAACATTCGTTACCTGGGAGGCGAAACAGCCGATGTGGGAGATGTGGTTAGAACCATCGCCGTTAATGGAACCATTATGGCAAGATGGCCTCAATCCAAATTAATCACCAATGAAAATATCTCGCCGGGACAGGTCATTGTTGGACTGGCCAGTTTTGGTACCTGTGCTTATGAACCCACATACAACAGCGGCTTGGGCAGTAACGGACTAACCAGTGCCCGTCACGATGTGTTGAGCAAACATTATGCTGTTACCTATCCCGAAAGTTTTGAACCGGGATTATCTGAAGATGTGGTTTATGTAGGAAAACATCGCCTCACGGATATTTATCCTATTGAAGGATTGCAAACAACCATCGGTCAGCTCTTGCTTTCCCCCACCCGAACCTATGCCCCCGTAATCAGACAGTTGCTCCTCGAGGCACCTGAATCCGTCAAAGGAATGATCCATTGTAGTGGCGGTGGTCAGACCAAGTGCATGAAATACCTTCCCGGCCCCATGCACATAGTAAAAGATAATCTGTTCCCACCTCCTCCTATCTTTTCCCTGATTCAGAACAATTCCGGTGCTGATGACAAAGAAATGTACCAGGTTTTTAACATGGGTCACCGCATGGAAATCTTTGCCCTTGAGAAAGATGCAGGGAAAATAATTGATCTTGCCAAACAAGCCGGGGTAGAAGCCAGGGTTGTGGGAAAAGTGCTTCCCTCCGATAAAAAAGAGCTGTCTATAGAGCATCATGGAAAAACCATCCATTTTCAATATTAACATCCTTTTCAAACCCTCGCCATTAACTTTACCAGAATCAATTTTAGCCTGCCATGTCAGATCACATCGTTTCCATTCAAAATGCCAATATTTATCAGGGAGAGGCATTGATTTTAAGGGATGTAGAATTTACTATCAACCGCGGTGAATTCGTTTACCTCGTTGGAAAAACCGGTACCGGAAAAAGTAGCCTGCTGAAAACTTTGTATGGGGAATTGCCCCTGCAGGAAGGAAAGGGAAATGTTGTGGGATTTGATCTGACCGATATGGATTGGAAAAAAGTGCCGTATTTAAGGAGAAATCTGGGGGTTGTTTTTCAGGACTTCCAGCTGCTTACCGACAGAAATGTTCATGACAACCTGCGATTTGTTTTGAAAGCAACCGGTTGGAAAGATGAAAACCTGATAGAAGAAAAAATAAATGATGTACTAGACAAAGTAGGGTTGAAGAATAAAGGGTACAAAATGCCATTTGAGATGAGTGGTGGCGAACAACAAAGAGTTGACATTGCAAGAGCCCTCCTTAATTCTCCTAAATTGATTCTGGCCGATGAACCAACAGGAAACCTGGATCCTGAAACAAGTGATGAAATCATGCAATTGTTGATACATATTTCGAAAGATTATGGCACATCCATTCTTATGGCTACCCATGATTTCATTGTAATCAATCGCTATCCTTCTCGTATGTTAAAGACTGAGAATGGTCGGTTGGTTGATAGCAAAACAACAGTAGAAGCCTGATTATTATTGGCTGTCGGATGGATACAAAATTTCCAGTAATTGCCGGGTCTGGTTTGCTACATTAAAAATTTTTTCCAGATCATGTTTTCTGGTGAAAAAATCTTCTTCGCTGAATGGCTGTCGATACAACTGTGCAATTAAATTCATCAAAGATTCATCCGTTTCAGCAGTATGTACCAGTTTCGCTAGTTCCAGATCGCTGACACCGGCTTTGTTGGAAACACAATGTCGCCCGCTGAACAATGCATGTAACAATTTTAATTGAATACCCGTGTTATGCTGCGCGGGAAGTACATGTACATGAGCCCGCGCAATCATGTCTTCCATCTCTGCATCGGAAGGGTTCGCCACGAGACAGGTAAACTGTTCACGGTGCGCCAGTTCAATCAGGGTGGGAGAGGGATTTCTTCCGGCAATGACCAGGGGGATGGCTAATTTATTAAAAATCCTGGTCAACAACCGTATGGCAGTTTGCTCGTTGACAGGTACCTGAAGATCTCCATGGTACAGGCAGTAGAAGCCCATGGTGCCTCTGTAATTGAAATCCCACGGGGGCAGGAAAACAGGCAGGTATGAAATATTGGGAGCATGAAATTGTTCCCGATAATAGGTAACATCCAAAGGAGATATCGCAACAAAATGTCCCCGGCAGGATATTTTTTTTTCGAATGACTTTAATTGACAGCTTTCCCAATAAAAGTAAAGACTCTTGATGAGCGATCGGCTACTTCCGGCCAATTGCCTGTAATACAAGTGTTCAGTATTGTGAAGCCGAACTACACAATGGCGGTCATTGAATCGTGCATCTGTAAGAAGATACGTGCAATGAATGCCATGCATTAAAATAGGATAATCATCTTCCATCAGTCGAAGAAGCAATTGTTCATTTTTTCTGCTGGATACAATATAAGGGAGCCCGGAACTAATTCCTTTATGCCCCTCCTGCCTGGAGTAATAATAAACCTGCTCACAAAAATGATTCAATTCAGGTTGTTGTCCTCTACCGTAATCAAAACAATGAAGTTGAATACCAATACCGGCCTCCTTAAGTGCAGGCAGTATATAAAATAAATCAAAGACACCACCATAATTAACCGGATAGGGTACGGTGAAACAAATGATGTGTAGTTTCTTTTTCAACTAGAGAATTTTGTGTAAAAGTCCAGTAACTTTTCCTGTTCTTTCTCCCAGTTGAGTTCTTTTCGGGCTTCGCGACAGGCGGTTTTGCATTGTTCATATACAACATCATCTGTAAGTAATTTGTTCATTGCTGAAGCGATTGCTTCCGGATCAGCTGCATCTACCGCCAAACCAACAGGATATTGCTCCAGCAGATTCCGATACGCCGGAAAATCAGAACAAACCTGGGGGATACCCGCCATGATGTAATCGAAAAACCGATTTGCCAGGGACCAATACTGGTTCAAACCTTTGTTCTCAAATAAAGTGATGCCGATGCTGGCATGTGGAGTGATCTGTACCAGTTGATCGGGCAACACGGGAGCATGGAAGTACACCCTTTCTTTCAGCTCATGTGCCTCCACCAAATGTTTCACTTGCCGGAGAAAGTTTCCCTTACCATAAATGTGAAGCGGAACGGATACCTTTTTCATGGCCGGTATCAACGTCTCGAAACTTCTACCCTCATTTACAGCTCCCTGATAAATGATCCATTGTTGGCTATCAGGCTCTATTGCCGGTAAGGGTGCTGTCACCGGTACATTCCTTACGATGGAATAATTTACACCATACCGCCTAAAAAATTCTTCCGCCAACTCCTTATTCACTGTATATCCATGAGGAAATCGCGGAACCAGCCATTTTTCTGCTCTCAGCCAGATGAAGTGTACCCAGCGACGACTAATTACCTCCTTTTGCTCAGTGAATAATTCGTGGGCATCAACGATTCTGGGAAGTGATTTCAAACAGGAGGCTAAATAAACAGCCGGCATGGTATCCAGATCAATGGCACAAAACATTGCCCTGCGGTGGATCATTAAAAAAAGAAATAACCTTATTTGGTATTCGAAATAAAATAAGGGACCTCTGTTGAAAAAACAAAAAAGGCGATGGCAGTGGTAAGGCGAGTTCGTATGCTCGCTGCTCAGTTTTGATTTTCTTCCTACCAGCGTTACATCGTAGCCGGCATTATAAAGGGTGTTGCAAATCTTGTGCATCCGCCGGTCAAAATACAAGTCATTGGTAACGCAAAATAAAATGGCTTTCATGGCAGTAAAAAAGACCCTAATATACGTTCCAAAAGCCAGTATGTTTGGAAAAATTTAATTATAATAAAACTTCAAACAACCCTCCTAAAATATATAAAATCAATAATATATTATAAATTATTTACTTAAGAAAATATGGGGGCATCAATTTCTCCACCCTTTATGCACAGGGCAATTATTTTCTCCCTCCAGTATAGTCGTTTTCGTGTATGTTCGCAGGTACATAAATGCTGAAATAGTGAGATTAAAATCATTAGAAATCAAGGGATTCAAAAGTTTTGCTGATAAAACAGTGGTGAGTTTTGACGAGGGCATCACGTGTATCATCGGACCCAATGGTTGCGGAAAAAGTAACATCATCGACAGCATTCGATGGGTAATTGGTGAACAAAAAATTTCTGCCCTGCGAAGTGAGAACCTGGAGGCGTTGGTATTCAATGGCAGCAAAACCAGAAGTGCATCCGGCCTAGCGGAAGTAAGTCTTACATTCGAAAATACCAAAAACCTACTTCCAACTGAGTTCAATACAGTAACAGTTACCCGCCGTTTTTATAAAAATGGAGAGAGTGAATATAGATTGAACGATGTAACCTGCAGATTGAAAGACATTCATAATTTATTCCTGGATACAGGTGTGAGTACCGATAGCTATGCCATCATTGAATTGGGCATGGTAGATGATATCATCAAGGACAAAGACAATAGTCGGCGCCGGATGTTAGAGCAAGCAGCAGGTATCACCATCTATAAAACCAGAAAGAAAGAGGCTCGCAACAAACTCGATGCTACTGAGCAAGATCTTGCCCGCATAGAGGACTTGCTTTTCGAAATCAATAACCAGCTCAAATCACTTGAAAGCCAGGCACGCAAAGCAGAGAGATACTATGAACTGAAAAAAGAATATAGAGAGGTTGCGATTGAATTGGCCAAAGCATCCCTTGAAGGATTTCACGTGAATTATTCCTCGCTGACCGAGCAGCAGGAAGCTGCGCAGGACAATAAAATTCAACTGGAAGCCGCCATCGCTTCGGAAGAAGCAGCACAGGAGCAGGAAAAGCTCATGTTCATCCAACAGGAAAAAGAATTGCAGTCCATGCAACAGGCTTTCAACCAACTGCTGCAGGAATTGCGCTCCGGTGAGAATGATAAAAACCTGGCTACACAGAAACTGCATTACCTCAAGGAAAAGGAAAGGGGCTTACAGGAATTTCTGGACAAAGCAACAGGACAACTCGCTACCATAGGCGACTCAATTGAATACACCCAGCTGCAATTGACGGAAGAAGATCAGAAGCTGGCCGAATTACAACAAATCGTTGCACAGGGGCAATCCGGTATGGAGGAAAAACGCCGCATCTTTGATGAAAAACGTTCCGGATTGGATGAACTGCGGGGAAATTTCCAGCAATTGCAGTTAAAACAATTTGATGCTGAGAAAAAAGTGGCAGTAGCTGATACATCCTTACTCAACATTCAGCGCACCTTACAACAACTCACGGAAGAGCGAATCCAACGTGAGAATCAATTGCAACATCTAAAAACTGAATCGGAAGAGAAAGATCAGTTACTGACAGAACAACGCAGTCTTCTAAAGGAATTACAGGAGCAGCATGAAAGAACCAAGGCGTTGATTTTCGATACACAGGCAGCCCTGGAGGCGTTGCGCAATGAATTGAATGAGGAAAACCGGAAGTTGGACGCAAAACGAAATGAATACAATCTGTTGAAAAGTTTGATTGATTCAATGGAGGGATATCCAGACAGCATTAAATTCCTTCACAACAATGCCAGCTGGAACCATGGTGCACCTGTTCTTTCGGATATATTGTATGTGAAGGAGGAATACCGAACAGCCGTAGAAAATCTACTCGAGCCATACCTTAACTACTATGTGACTGCAAATTTGCAAGAAGGATTGCAGGCAGTGCACCTGCTTGATAGAGAAAAAAAGGGCAAAGCAAACTTTTTCTTACTGGATGCTTTCAACCAGATGACTAGAACAGTAAGCCGTCCCGAACAAACCATTCCCGCATTGGATGTAGTTGAAGTAGATGCCAAATATGCACGCCTAGCCGAATACCTGTTGGGGAATGTATTCATCGCTGAAAATGAATCTGCACTGGATCAGCCGGGCTCTGGCGATGTCATTGTGCTCGAAAAATCAGGAAAATATGTGAAAGGGAAATATACTCTTTCAGGTGGCAGCATTGGATTATTTGAAGGGAAAAAAATTGGGCGGGTGAAGAACCTTGAAAAACTGGCAGAAGATATATCTGATCAGGAAGCAGTAGTCAATCTGTTAAAATCAGATATTCAAGCAAAACACCAGGAAGTGATTGTTTTCAATGATCAATTGAAGGAGAAAGCCATTCGTGAAACGGAGCAATTGATCAATCGCATTACCAATGAGTTGTTTGCAGCCAGAAATAAAATGGAAAACCTGCAAGTTACCGCACAGAATGCGCTGGTTCGTTTCGATGAACTGGAAAAAAGGAATGGGGAAGAGCAAGCAGCCATTGCTGCTACCCGGGAATTGCTCGTGCAACTGAGTTCGGAGATGCAACAAACCGGTGAATCATTGAAATCGGTAGAAGCAGATTATCAGCAATCCGAACAGGAATATAACCTGCATGTTTTTCAGTTGAATGAAAGTAATTTGTTGTTAACCCGACAGCAAAGCAAAATCAGTGGATTACAACAGGAACTCTCTTTTAAGAAAAATCAGTTGACCGATTTAGAAAACCAAATCACACAAAATCGCTCTCAGCTGGAAGAGTCAGTAGCTGCTATTACCGAAAGTACCACTCAACTGGAAACAGCCTTGGCTACTTTGCAGGAAATGATACTTCGCAAAGAAGCCGAAGAGAAAAAATTAAATGAAACAGATCAGGCATTCTATTTGTTGCGCAATGTGATGCAGGACAAAGAAGCGGCTTTGAGGGCAAGGGTAAAGAGTAAAGAGCAGTTTGATCAGCAGATTCAGGCACTTAAAGACCAGGTGAATGAATTGAAATTGCAACTGGCGGGAATGAAAGAACGGTTACAAGTTGAATTCAAAATCAATCTGGACGATATCATTGAGGAAGGAAGAACCACAGATACTCCTCAGGAAGAGTTGCAGGCCACTGCAGACCGGATGCGCAAGCGGATGGAAAATATGGGCGATGTAAATCCCACCGCTATCGAGGCATTCACCGAAATGAAAAAGCGATATGAATTCATACTCGAAC
>JBJTTC010000022.1:0-6217 GCA_046079965.1 Sediminibacterium sp.
GGAGTCGATTGTCATTAAGGAAAAAAATCTTACTGTCACTAATGCAATACAATTAATCAGAACTATTGCTCAAGCAAATGGAGTTAAAGGAAAATGGAGCTGGAAAAATACCAGACAATTCAACCAGCAGCTATCTGCTGCCTGGAAAGAATGGGGCTTTGGTAAGCTTTCGAACAACCAATTTATCACAAAGGGGCAGTTGGCCAGACTGTTGGATGCAACAGTGGATCCATTCAACCTGCTACCCGTTAATCATCAGGGACAATTTTCATTGCTATACAAAAACTAAAAATCAACCAACATGAAAAAACTATCCTTCCTTCTTGGCATGTTGCTGTTGCTGCTTCAACAGGCAACGGCGCAGCAAATCAGGGTGTCGGGAAGGGTTACCAGTGCCGGAACAGGTAATCCTGCCGAGGGCATTTCTGTTGTGGTAAAAGGCAAAAAAGCCGGAACCACTTCGGGCGCCAACGGAGACTTCAACATCCTCGCCGACAAAAACGCTGACCTGGTATTTTCCGGAATCGGCTTTACTTCCAAAGAAGTAAAAGTTACCGGAGATTTCCTGGACATTACATTGCAACCCACTTCCGGAGATTTGGGTGAAGTAGTAGTGGTAGGTTATGGCGCGCAGAAAAAAGCCAGCCTGACCGGATCTCTCGTAACGCTCAACAATAGTGCCTTGAATCGCAGACAGGTTTCCAGTACCAGTCAGGCACTTCAGGGTCTGGCACCGGGTGTTACCGTCCAGCAACAATCCGGTCGACCGGGTGCTGATGGTGCCAGCATTGTTATTCGTGGGCAAGGCTCGATTTCAGGAAGCAATGCTCCACTGATCATTGTTGATGGTCTTGCAGTAGGTTCTCTGGACCTGATAGATCCAAATGCCATTGAGAGTATTACGTTATTGAAAGATGCGGCATCCACTTCTATTTATGGAAACCGTGCGAGCAATGGTGTTATCCTGGTTAAAACCAAAAGGGCCAGTGGGAATCAAATGAAACTGAGCTATAATGGCTTTGTAACCAAACAGGAAGCTACTGCCATTCCGGAGCGGGTAAGTGCCATCGATCACATGTTACTCAGCAATGTTGCTGAACAAAACAGAACAGGTAACCCTGCTGCTTTTGTTTTTCCCCAAACATTGATTGACAGATACAGAACTACGCCTGCCAATAACCTGGACATCATTGATACAGACTGGCTGAAAGAGGTATTAACCAATACCGGACTGATGCAAAACCATAACGTTCAACTCAATGCTGGTGGTGAACGCATGAGTTTGTTCGGATCCTTTACTTATCTCTCTCAGCAAGGTTTGATTCCGAACAGTGCTTTCAATAAATACGATTTGCGTTTGAACCCGGAATTCAAGGTGAGCAAAAAACTTACTTTACTCGGTGTACTGGCTTATACCAATAGCATCACCACCAATCCTTCGACCGGTTCAGCAGAATTCATCATCCGACAGGCTATTGGATTGCCTGCCATCGGTGCCGGCAAATTCGGACCTGAAATGTATGGTACTGCGGCACAATCTAACAACCGCAACCCCATTGCCATGGCAGAAGCAACCGGAAATTCGGTTGTCAACAGCAACATATTGCTTACCCGATTTGGATTCAATTTCCATCCCATTGCCGGTTTAGAAATTGAGGGTTACTGGGGACGCCAAACTTCCAACCCATACAGCAAAACATGGGTGACAAGTGCCAACATTTATCAACCCAACCTGGCAACTTCTTCTTATTCATTGATTGGTACATGGCCGGGTACATCCAATCTTTCTGAAGCATGGACCAATAATGTTTATACAACCTACCTTGGTCAGGCTACCTATACCAAGAGACTAGGTGACCATACTTTTAAATTCCTCGCCGGAGGTCAGTCCGAGTTATTCACCAACTATTTCTTTGGTGCTTCCCGCCAGGGCTTCGTCAATCCCAATCAACCTTACCTCAATCTCGGAGCCGGTATTCGCGACAACAACGCGGGGGCTTCAGAACTGGCTTTGGCAGGTTTCTTCGCCCGCTTCAATTATAGCTATAAGGACAAGTACTTCCTTGAATTGAATGGTCGTCGTGATGGTACTTCGCGCTTCTCCCAAGCCCTCGACAAACAGTGGGGTAATTTTGGAGCTGTTTCCGCAGCATGGGTATTCTCCAAAGAAAAATTCATGCAGTCACTCGACAAAGACATTGTATTCGGCAAATTACGTGCATCATTGGGTGGTAACGGTAACCAAAACATCGGTAACAACTATGCATATGATGCCTTTTATGCTCAATCAGGTTATTCAAATCCGAACAATGGAACCAATGCTTATTTTGGAAATGTTACCAACCTCGGATTGGCGCTGCTGCAATTTGCCAACCCTCAATTGAGCTGGGAGACCTCCAAACAATGGAACATCGGACTCGACCTGACCCTAGCCAAGAATTTTACCTTCACAGCAGACTACTATGTAAAAACATTGAAGAACATGTTGCTGCAGCGAACATTGCCCGCATCGGCAGGAGGTCTTACGAATCCTTTTGTGAATGCAGGTAACATGGAAAACAGGGGCTGGGAGTTTTCTGTTAACTACAAAAACAGATTTGGAAAACTGGGTGTCGATGTAACAGGTATGATTTCAGACGTGAAAAATGAGGTGCTGAATCTGGTGGAGGGAACCCCCTTCATCGGAGATGGAATACGTACTGCACCCGGACAAGCCCTGGGCTCTTATTTTGGATATGTGACTGCAGGTTACTTCAATGATTCCTCTGACATCAAAGGAGCACCTGTTCAATTTGGTATCCCCTGGAGCCCAAGCCCGACCGTTGGACCCAAGCCAGGTGACGTTAGATATGCTGACCTGAACAATGATGGAAGGGTTGATGCCGCTGATAGAACATTCATCGGCAATGCATTCCCTCGCTATGAATATAGCATCAACATCAACCTGAATTATGGAAATTGGGACCTGAATATATTTGGTCAGGGCGTAGGACAAAGAAACAATTTTCTCAGTGGAACAGGGGCCATCCCTTTCAACTCCTCAGATTTTGCTGCCTCCCTGCTGAGTATTCACAAAGATTATTGGAGAACAGATAATCCAAATGCACTCTTCCCCCGCTTATTACCTTCGGGCTCTGGTGGAAACAACTATCTGCTTGCTTCGCAATGGATAAGAAGTGCCGCTTACTTCCGTATCAAAAATATCAACCTGGGTTATACACTTCCACGCTCAGTGCTCAACAAATCTAAAATCAGCAACCTGCGCATCTATTTCAGCTGTGCCAACCTGCTGACCATTTCTCCGGCCTGGAAAGGATTTGATCCCGAGATCAACAGTGCTAATGCAGAGTTTTACCCACTCATGCGCACTTTCACAGGTGGTATCAACGTAACCTTTTAATGAAACTGCAAAAAACCAATCAAATGAAAAAAATATTATTATTTCTGGTTCCGGTTGCCGTTTTCGGGTTGAGCGCTTGTCAGAAATTTCTCGACAGAAAGCCACTCGATGCGTCCTCGGCAACTACCTTTCTCAGCAACCAAGCTGAAATGGAGCAGGGCCTTACCGGTGTTTATGCTGCATCAATGTGGGTGATCGCCAATAACATTCCGATGCTCTTTGAAATTGAAGCCACAACTGATATGGCCATGAAAAGAGGTGGTAACCCGGCAGATGTGATCGCAATGGGTGATGGCGGACCGTTTCTTATCAACAATGCAATAGTGAACAATGCCTGGAGTCAGGCATATCGCCTGGTTCAACGTGCCAATCAACAAATAGCAGGTATGGAAAATGGAAAAGCCAATGTTCCAACCGCTACGTTTAACAGGATCAAAGCGGAAGCTTTGATACTAAGAGCATGGGGTTACTTACACCTGGCAGGTTGGTTCGGTGACGTGCCCTTTTATAAAGCCCCTCCCAGTGTAAATGAAGTGTTGAGTGCCAAACGTACTCCAGTTGCTACCATTGTAGCTGAATTGAGTAAAGACATGGATGAAGCAGCAGCGGCTTTTGATGCTGCAGGCACATCACCCGTTCAAACCCTGGGCCGCGTCAACAAAGCTGTTGCACTAGGCATCAAGGCCAAACTGGCATTGTTAATCAGAGATTACAGAACTGCTGCTGCCGCTTGTAAATCCATCATGGATGGCGGACAGTATTCACTTAACCCCAATTTCCCCAACCTGTTTTCTCTTGCCGGACAAAGTACCAATGCAGGAAGAGAAATTCTGTTCATTCAAACATACCCTACGGATGTGAATGAGCCTCAGAACTGGGGGCCCATCCTCGGTGTACCACGTCAGGTATCCAACTCTCAGTCCAGCCACTTCCCTTCACAGGCACTGGTAGATCAGTTTGAGGACAGAAGCGGTAACAGAATAGACGCATCAACAACTTACGATCCTGCTAATCCAAGACTGAATAGAGACCGTCGTTTGTTCTGGAGCATCTATTTACCAGGTGATACCATGGTGCATTTTGCTTTGAAAACTGCAGCTCTTCCCTACAACAACCTGCGTGAAAGAACAATCTTTAATATACATTCCAACATCAGAAGGAAATTTAATTGGAATACCGGAGTATATGACAACGTAACCGGTAACAACGACTGGATTGGGGCTCAGGCAGCGGGAATTCAATGGCAGGTAAGTGCTACCGGAAACATCGGAGGTGTCGGATATGTATGGAATAAATACAATGATTCAACACAGTACACTTTCGAATCTAAAGTTGGTTTCATTCTGATGCGGTATGCAGAAATCCTGTTAACCTATGCTGAAGCGAAGATTGAACTCAGTGAGATCGATGGAACCGTTACGGGTGCGATTAATCAGGTTCGCGCACGTGCTGGTCAACCCGCAACTGCATTGACCTCTCAATCTGATCTTAGAACCCTTATTCGCAGAGAAAGAGCTGTTGAATTTGCTGGTGAAGGTCTTCGCTTATTCGACCTGAGAAGGTGGGATATTTATAGCAAAGCCAATAGTGTTCCTATCGTTGGATTTTCTTTGGATCCCGCAGTTCCTGCTGCTCCGCCTGTATTTGATGCCGACAATGTACCCAACTATGCATCCAGCATCAATCAACGAATTCGCTTTAGAAATCAAACCAGAGCCAATACTAATTCCAAATATAAACTTTGGCCACTCCCCCAATCTGAAATTGACAATAATCCCGGCATTACTCAGAATACCGGATGGTAATCGATTCAATAGTTGGTTGTTTACATACAGAAGGCGCCCGGTTGGGTGCCTTCTTCTTTTTGAAAATCAATGCTTGGAATAACGTTTGCCATCTAAAGGCCATTATACCTTTGAACAGATTAAGGTAGCATCTAAATATTTATCGAAGAACATATACGAGTTCTCCACCCTGCAACAGCTGATGATGCGATACATACGGAACTTGAATCTGTTTGCCATTCCAGATTACCTGCTGAACGTAAGCATTTGCATGTCGTTTGCCACGGGTAGTTATCTGAAGTTTTTTTCCGTTAGGAAGTTGAAGAGTGGCCTTTTCAGTGAGGGGATAGCCAATCATATATTCTCCGGAACTCGGATTCATGGGATACATCCCCAAACAGGTCCATATATACCAGGCACTCATCTGACCACAATCGTCATTTCCTGTCAATCCATCCGGTCCGTTTTTATACATACTATCTGCCACTACTTTTATCCATCGGGCAGCTTTTTCCCGATGCCCCAAGGCGCTATACATATAAATGATATGATGACTCGGCTCATTGCCGTGGGCATACTGGCCGATTAAGCCGGTCACATCCGCAGAGGTATTTTCTCCATGTAATTCTGATGGCGCATTGAACAAATCATCCAGTTTCTTTACTAATTGATCTTTCCCTCCCATCAAATCTGCAAAGCCCTGCACATCATGGGGTACAAAAAAACTATGCTGCCAGGCAGTACCCTCAATATACTGGCCATCAAAACCGTGTTCTGATAACAGTGGATCAAAATTGGGCAGGAATTCTCCCCGGCTATTTTTAGCACGCATGAACCCGGTAGCAGCATCGAACAATCTGCGATAACTTTTAGAGCGTTCCATGAACAATGAATAATCATCCATTTTCCCCAACTTTTTCGCTACCTGAGCTATGCACCAGTCATCAAAAGCATATTCAAGTGTAATGGTGACACTCCAACCATGTTTGTCCTGCGGCAGATAGCCATACTTAATATAATCCTGTGTTCCGCG